>JAEZIH010000281.1 GCA_023416055.1 Pseudomonadota bacterium
ATGTCGGTCAGTTCGCGGAAGTCGGCGATCGCGTCGAGCATCATGTAGGGCTGGCCGGCGGCGGCCCGCTCCTTCTGGTGCTTGACCAGGCCGAAGCCGGCCGAGGAGTCGACGAAGGCCGGGCAGAAGATCGGCACGCCCTGCTCATAGGCGGTCTGGATCAGGCTGCCTTCCTTCTTGGCGTTCCCCTCCGACAGCCACTTGCCCATCTCCCAGATGAACTCGCGCGAGGAATAGCCGCGCGGCTCGAGACGGTTGGCGATCTCCAGGATGGTGTGGTCGCAGGCCTGGAGCTCTTCCTCGTCGATGTAGGTGTCGTAGATGCGGTCGATGTAGTTGTCGCGCAGGACGTTGTCGTCGACCGGGCCGGCGGCCTGGTAGTGCTTGAAGCCGAGGGCCTCGAAGAAATCCATGTCGACGATCGAGGCGCCGGTGGCGACCACGGCGTCGATCATGCCGAATTTCACCATGTCGCGGTACACGTGCATGCAGCCGCCGGCCGAGGTCGAGCCGGCCAGGATCAGCCACGGCGAGCAGTCCTTGTCCTCCAGCGCCATGTTGAAGATGTCGGCCGCGCGGGCGGTGTCGCGCGACGAGAAGGACATCTTGCGCATGCTGTCGATGATCGGGCGGGCGTCGAACGAGGTGATGTCGACGTGCTCGATGACGTTCTGGAGCAGTTCGGCCTTCATGTTGGACTGAACGGGAGCGTTCATCGGTCTGGTTTCCCTTACTGGTGAGCGCCCGTCGTCAGGAGAAGCAACGGCCCGGACGGAGCGACGGGCCGCTGTCAGTTACATACCCGCGGAAAGCGGCGACCTAGCGGCGGCGACGCCGCTGGCCGGCCTTACCCTTGGGACGGCTCAGGCGAACCACCTTGCGGGCCTGCTCCTCGGCTGAGGTGCGGACCGTCGGGATCGAGCGCGGCGCCAGGCCGTAGAGCGAAGCCATCGGGGCGTCCTCGACCGCGGCCAGCTCATGCTCGCCGTAGCCGTTGAAGCCCGTCGACATGGCCACGCCGTAGGCGCCCAGCATGCCGATCTCGATGAAGTCGCCTTCCTGCACGTCGGCCGGCAGCCAGAACGGGCCCGGCATATGGTCGATCGAGTCGCAGGTCGGGCCGTAGAAGCGGAACGGCTTCAGCTCGGCCGACCGCTCGCCGTCCCGGACCAGCTTGGTCGGGAAGGGCCAGCGCGAGTGCGTTGCGTCGAACAGCGAGCCGTACGAGCCGTCGTTCAGGTACAGGGCGTCACCCTTCCGCAGGTCGACCCGGCACAGCACCGACGAGGACTCCGCCACCAGGGCGCGGCCCGGCTCGCACCACAGTTCAGTGGTGTGAGTGACCGGCATCTCGGCGAAGCCGCGGTGGATGGCGTCGGCGTATTCGCTCATGTCGGGCGGGACCATGCCCGGATAGACCGAGGGAAAGCCGCCGCCGACATCGACGATGTCGACGATCACGCCGGCGCGGGTGATGGCGCGGCCGACCTGGGCCATGGCGGCCTCATAGGCCGACGGGCGCATGCACTGCGAACCGACGTGGAACGACACGCCCATCAGCCCGTCCTTGACCGCCTGGCGGGTGGCCAGCAGCAGGGCGGGGGCCTGGTCCGGCGAAACGCCGAACTTGCCCGACAGGGAGTAGGCCGCGCCGTCCGCCGACACCCCCATGCGCACGACCAGGCTCAGGTCGGCGGCGTGGCCGGTGGCGTCGAGGATCTTGGCCAGCTCGTCATGGCTGTCGAGCGAGAAGGTGCGGACGCCGTGGTCGAAATAGGCGCGGGTGATCGCCGCCCGGCTCTTCACCGGGTGCATGAAGGCGATGCGCGCTTCCGGATCGACCGAGCGGACCAGCTCGATCTCGGCGACCGAGGCGGCGTCGAAGCCGCGAACGCCCGCTTCCACGAGGGTCTCGATGACCCAACGCGAGGGGTTCGCCTTCACCGCATAGAAGACGTCGGCTTTCAGATTATCCTGGAACCAGCGCGCCGCTACGGAAACCGAGCGCGGCCGCACAAGGGCGACGGGACGCTCCGGGGACCGCTCACGGACCAGGTCCAGGGGAAGCTGGTACGTGCGCAATTCACGTAACCCCCTGTAAATTGTTAACCCAGACCGGCGTTAGCAGCGCATAACGGTAAGACCACGGGGTCCGCCGGAGCGCGCGATATGGGGGCGAACGCCCGTCATGTAAAGCGGTTTTTTCGTGACGGCGACGGTGTCCCGGGCACTGTGAGCAGACCAGGCGACGGCCATTGCCGGGTAACTGGCTCCCCCGCCGCCGCCAAGCTGGACGAAATCGCCGCAGACGTGCCATTAAGACTTGCCCCATGGGCCCGTTCGGGCCATGCGGCGCGCCCCAGCAACCGCCGATAGCCTGTCCATGTCCGCATCTGCCGCCGCCGTCGCGTCCGTTCGTGACGTGTCCAAGACCTTCGGCGCCCGCAAGGCCCTGAACGGCGTCTCCGTCGAGGTCGGGGCCGGCGAGATGGTCGCCCTGATCGGCCCCTCCGGCTCGGGCAAGTCCACCCTGCTGCGCTCGATCACCGGCCTTCAGACGATCGACCCCGGCAAGGGCGTCATCGAGGTCTTCGGCGAGACGGTGCAGAAGAACGGCCGCATCACCGGCCAGGTCCGCGCCGCGCGCCAGAAGCTCGGCATGATCTTCCAGCAATTCAACCTGGTGGGCCGGCTCTCCCTGTTCTCCAACGTCATGCTCGGCGCCCTCGGCCGCATCCCGGGCTGGCAGGGTTTCCTCGGCGTCTGGCCGGCGGCCGACAAGCGCAAGGCCATGGAGGCCCTGCACCGGGTCGGCGTCGCCGAATACGCCGCCCAGCGCGCCAACACCCTCTCGGGAGGCCAGCAGCAGCGCGGGGCCATCGCCCGCGCCCTCGTGCAGGGCGCCCAGGCCATTCTCGCCGACGAGCCCGTCGCCTCGCTCGATCCCGTCTCGGCCCGCAAGGTCATGGAGCTGCTGGTCGAGCTGAACCAGCGCGACGGCCTCGGGGTAATCGTCACTCTGCACCAGGTCGACTACGCCCTGCGCTACTGCGACCGGGTCATCGCCCTGAAGGCCGGCCAGGTCGTCTATGACGGCCCCTCCGTCGACCTCGACACCCAGCAGCTGATCGGCATCTACGGTCCGGAATTCGAGGACGCCTTCTGGGAAACCAAGGCATGAGCCTGTCGGGCTCCCTCCGCGCCTGTGGGGCGGGCCTGCTCGCCGTCGCAGCTCTCAGTCTCGCCGGCTGCGACAAGGGCGACAGCCTCGCGCCGGTCGATGCGCCGGAGCGGATCACCTTCTCGATCCTCTCGGCCCAGGGCGAGGCCTCGGCCGCCCCCCTGTGGCAGCCGTTGCTGGAGGACATGTCGCGCGCCATCGGCGTGCCGGTCGAACCGCACTTCGCCTCCAACTATTCGGCGCTCGTCGAGGACATGCGGCAGGGCCGCAGCCAGGCGGCCTGGTTCTCGGCCCAGCCGGCCATCGAGGCCATGGAAACGGCGGAGGCCGAGATCATCGCCCGCACCGTCTCGCGCGACGGCGGCGACAGCTATCGCGCCACCCTGATCGTCAAACGGGGCGCCGGCGTCACCCTGGACGACGTGCTGGCCTGCGGCCGCCGCCTCCGCTTCGGTCTCGGCGACGCGAGTTCGACCTCGGGCACGCTCGCCCCGATGACCTTCCTGTTCAACCCGCGCGATATCGAACCGGAAGAGTGCTTCAGCGCCGTTCGCCGCGGCAACCACGAGACCAACGCCATGGAAGTGGCGGCCGGCGTGCTCGACGTGTCGACCTCGAACAGCGTGACGGTGGCTGAGCTGCGTCGACGCAACCCGGCTGTGGCTGACCAGATCGAGGAGATCTGGCGTTCGCCGCCGATCCCCGAGGGCGGCATCGTCATCCGCGAGGACCTCGATCCGGCGCTCAAGGAGAAGATCCGCAGCTTCTTCCTGACCTACGGACAGGGCAAGGGAGTCGAGGCCGAGCGCCAGCAACGCGTGCTGGCCGCCCTGAACTATTCCCGCTTCAGCGCCGCGGACGACAACTATCTCGACCCCGTCCGTGAGCTGATGGCCGACCAGGCTCTCGCCGAGGCCCGCGCCAGGGGCGACACCGCCGCCGCGGCCGAGGCCCGTCAGGAGCTTCAGCGCCTCCGCGCCCGTCGCGAGGTCCAGCCGTGATCAGCCGCAACAGCACCATGCATCCATCCCTTCGCAGGGGCGCCGAAGGCGGCCCGGGTAGCCAAGTCATGAACCGCCTCCGTCTTCTATTCGCCGCCTGCCTCGCGCTCGCCGTCGTGCTTGGCGGCCTCTTCGCCACCGACGCCCAGGCCCAGGCCAAGCGCCCGGAGAAGATCGTCTTCACCGTCCTCTCGGCCGAGGGGCAGGCCTCGTCGGGCCCGCTGTGGCAGCCCCTGCTCGACGATCTCGAGCGTGAACTGGGCTTGCCGGTCGAGCCGATCTTCGGCTCCAACTACAGCGTCCTGGTCGAGGCGATGCGGGCGAACCAGGCCCAGATCGGCTGGTTCTCGGCCCTGCCGGCCGTGCAGGCCATCGACCGGTCGCAGGGCGAGATCATCGCCCGCACGGTCGATATCGAGGGCAAGGACTCCTACGTCTCGACCATCATCGTGAAGAAGGGTTCGGGCATCACGATCGACGACGTGGCCGCCTGCGGCAAGCGTTTCACCTTCGGTATCGGCGACGCCCAGTCGACCTCGGGCACTCTCGCCCCCATGACCTACTTCTTCGGACCGCGCGGCATCGAGCCGACGTCCTGCTTCTCGACCGTGCGCGCGGCCAACCACCAAGCCAACGCGTTCGCGGTCGCCAACGGGCTGGTCCAGGTGGCGACTTCAAACTCGGTCAACACCGTCTTCCTCCGTCGCCAGAACCCGCACATCGCCAACCAGATCGAGGAGATCTGGCACTCGCCCCCGATCCCGGAATCGGGGATCGTCATCCGCTCCGACCTGCCGGCCGACATCAAGGCGCGCATCAAGCGCTTCTTCATCACCTACGGTCAGGGCTTCGGCCCGGAGGCCGAGCGCCAGCGCGACGTGCTCAAGGCCCTGAACTACTCCCAGTTCCGGGCCGCCGATAACAGCTACCTCGACCCCATCCGCGAGATGAAGGCCGACCAGGCCCGCCGCGAAGGCCGCCCGCCTGAAGTGGCCCCTCCGGCAAGCGCCGGGACGCTGATCGGCCGCTGGTGGCCTTTCGCCATGATCGGGGTGATGGCCGTGGCCGCCATTCTCCTTAACATCACGCGCCGCCCGCCCCAGCCTGCGGGCGACCCCTCCAAGGTTCCCGCGCCGCCGACCAAGTCGGTGGCCGCTTGGTCACTGGACGTCCTGCTCTGGGGCGGCTTCGCCGTCATCCTGATCGCCGCCTTCAACCGCGTCGACCTGCCCAACATCGTGAACCTGTTCTCGAACAGCCAGAACATGCGCGAGTACGGGCGGGACTTCCTGAACCCGGAGTTCAGCAACTGGCGGGGCCTCGTCAGCCTGATGTGGCTGACGGTGCAGATCGCCCTGTGGGGCACCTTCCTCGCCGTCTTCCTGGCCGTGCCGCTCAGCCTGATGGCTTCGCGCAACCTGTCGCCCGCCTGGCTGGTCTGGCCGGTGCGCCGCCTGATGGACCTGATGCGCTCGGTGCCCGACCTCGTCGTCGCCACCCTGTTCATCGTCGCCGTGGGTCTCGGCCCGCTGGCAGGCGTGCTGGCCATCGCCCTCAACACCGCCGGGGTGCTGGCCAAGCTGTTCTCCGAGGCCGTCGAGTCGATCGACAAGGGGCCCATCGAAGGGGTCAAGGCGACCGGCGGCGGCCGTCTGCACGAGATCATGTGGGGCGTCATCCCGCAGGTCGCGCCGCTGTGGACCAGCTTCGCCCTGTACCGCTTCGAGTCGAACAGCCGCGCCGCCACCGTGCTCGGCCTGATCGGCGCCGGCGGCATCGGCCAGGCCCTGTTCGAAAGCCTGCAGGCCTTCGAGTACCGGACGGTGTCGACCATCGCCATCGTCATCGTGGTAGCCGTGACCCTGATCGACATGCTGTCGCAGGCCATGCGCAAGCGCCTGCTCTAGGCCGGCGGATCGGCTCGCCTCTGCGGAGGCGAGCCGATCGCATTTCTGTCGAGAACCGGGTTCGGCCGTCTCTCCCCCGTGCTGAGGTCCACCCTGTCGTCGCTGCGGACGTGGCGATCTGACCGGGAGACTTCATGACCGTCCTGCGCCCCGCCCGTCGCGCCTTCCTGGCAGGAGCCCTGGCGGCCCCTGCGCTTGCGGCCCTGCCGGCCTGGGCGAAGGGCGCGGTCGACCTTGGTCCTGAGTTGGCCGCCCTGTTCGAGCCGGAAGCGACGGATGCCAGGCGCGCCGCCTTCTGGGCCGAGCGCCTGTCCACGGCGGGCCGCGAGCGGTGGCCGCTGGAGGCGTTCCAGGATGAGGTGCGAGGCGTCGCGGAGCTGTCCGGAGGCGTCGATCTGCTGGACGTTCGGCATGTTCCGGACGGGCCGCTGGCGCAGCTCAGCTTTCGCCTGTGGTCGAGGCGGCAGGGCCTTGCCCGCTGGGTGCGGGCGCGGGTCGACAGGGACGAGCCGGAGCGGCTGCTCGACTTCTCCGACCTGCCCTTCCCGGAGATCTACGACCGCACAGGACCGGACGGACCCGTCTCCCGCGCCGGGCTGGCCGCGGAAGTCGAGCGGCGCGTGCGCTATGCGGTCGAGCGGGACGACTTCTCCGGCTGCGTGAAGGTTACGGCGCCCGACGGGGAGACCGTGTGGCAGGGCGCCTTCGGCCTCGCCGACCGCGAGACGGGACGGGTGAACACGCTTGAGACGCCCTTCCATATCGGTTCGGCGGACAAGAGCTTCACCGCCCTGATGATCGGCCGGCTGGTGCGAGAGGGACGGCTGACGTTCGACACTCCGCTGATCGAGGTGCTGCCCGACTACGCCAATGCGGAGTTCGCACGCGTCTGCACCATTCAGCACCTGCTGACCCACTCCGCCGGTCTGGGCGGACTGTTCGAGCGACCCGGCTGGGACGGGAAGCGGCCCTTCACGCGCATGGCCGAGCTGCTGCCCGCGTTTGCGGGCGAGCCCCCGTACCACGTCCCGGGGACGGAGACCGGCTACAGCAACGAGGGCTTCGTCGTTCTGGGCGCCGTGATCGAGGCCGTTACCGGCCTGAGCTGGTTCGACCTGCTGGCCGAGCAGGTCTACCGGCCGGCCGGGATGGCCGGAAGCGGTCACTTCCGGATCGATGAACAGGTCGGGGTGAAGGCCGTCGGCTACATGTACCCGGAAGGCGACCGGCTGGGCTTCGGCGCCCGCGAGGCGAATGAAGTCCGTCAGGGCTACCGCGGCAACAGTTGCGGAGGCGGTTACTCGACCGTCGGGGACATGACCCGCTACCTGCGCGCCCTCAGGGAAGGGCGGCTGATGCCGCCGGAGCAGGCGGCCGAGTTCATCGCCGCCCAGCCTGGCGGTCTCCGGGGCTATGGCCGGGGCTTCCAGGTCCGGGCGACCCCCGAGGGGCGAACCGTCGTCGGGCACAGCGGCGGCGGTCCCCGGTCAGGGATCGACGGCTATCACCGCATCGTGTGGGAGACCGGCTGGGCGGTCTCCATCCTCGGCAATTACGACTCGCCGTTCGCGGGCGAGATCGGTCGCGACATCACCCGCTGGCTGACCTATCAGGAGGCCTGACGACGCAGGTCCGGCGGGGTGGCCTCCTCGGTCAGCACGCGGATCGCCTCCTCGACGGTGACGATCTCCTGGGCCTGCGAGCCGAGGCGGCGCAGGGCGACCTTGCCCTCCTCGGCCTCCTTCTTGCCGACCACGGCGATGACCGGCACCTTGTTCACCGAGTGCTCGCGCACCTTGTAGCCGACCTTCTCGTTGCGCAGGTCGGTCTCGACCCGCAGCCCCGCCTTGCGGAACTTCGCCGCCACCTCTTCCGCATAGCCGTCGGCGTCCGAGACGATCGTCGCGACCACAGCCTGCACCGGCGCCAGCCACAGCGGGAAGGCCCCGGCGTAGTTCTCGATCATGATGCCGATAAAGCGCTCGAAGCTGCCGAGAATGGCCCGGTGCAGCATCACCGGCCGGTGCTTCTGGCCGTCCTCGCCGATGTACTCCGCGCCCAGCCGCTCGGGCAGGACGTAGTCGAGCTGGATGGTGCCGCAGGTCCATTCGCGGCCGATGGCGTCCTTGACGATGAAGTCCAGCTTGGGCGCGTAGAAGGCGCCGTCGCCCTCGGTCACCACCGGTTCGGTCCCGGCGGCGCGGGCGGCGTCGGCCATCAGGCGCTCGGCCTTGTCCCAGAACTCGTCGGAGCCGGCGCGCACCTCCGGACGGGTGCCCAGCGAGATGTAGGCCGTCTCCATGCCGAGGTCCGAGTGGACCGAGCGGGCCAGCTCGATGAAGGCCGCCGTCTCGTCGACGATCTGGTCCTCGCGGCAGAAGATGTGGGCGTCGTCCTGGGTGAAGCCGCGCACCCGCATCAGACCGTGCAGGGCGCCCGAGGGCTCGTAGCGGTGGCAGGCGCCGAACTCGGCCATGCGCAGCGGCAGTTCGCGGTACGACCGCTGGCCCTGGTCGAAGATCTGCACGTGACCCGGACAGTTCATCGGCTTGAGGCTGAGCGTCTCGCCCTCGACCGTCTCGCAGACGAACATGTTGGGGCGGTACTTGTCCCAGTGGCCCGAGGCCTCCCAGAATTTGCGGTCCAGCACCTGGGGCGTCTTGACCTCGACATAGCCGGCGGCGGTCAGCCGGCGGCGCATGTAGGCCTCGATCACCTGCCACAGCACCCAGCCCTTGGGGTGCCAGAAGACCATGCCGCGGCCCTCTTCCTGCATGTGGAAGAGCTCCATCTGGCGGCCGATCCGGCGGTGGTCGCGCTTCTCGGCCTCCTCGACCCGCTTCAGATAGGCGTCGAGGTCGGCCTGGTTTGCCCAGGCGGTGGCGTAGATGCGCTGCAGCTGCGGATTGCGGTGGTCGCCGCGCCAGTAGGCCCCGGCCAGCTTGGTCAGCTTGAACGCCTTGCCGACGAACTTCGTCGACGGGAAGTGCGGCCCGCGGCACAGGTCGACCCAATCACCGGAAGAATAGGTCGTGATCGTCTCGTCCGCCGGCAGGTCGCGGATCAGCTCGGCCTTGAACTTTTCGCCCTTGGACTCGAACAGCCTGATCGCCTCGTCGCGGTCCCAGACTTGGCGGACCAGCTTCTCGTCGCGATCGACGATCTCGGCCATCTTCTTCTCGATCGCCGCGAAGTCGTCCGTCGAGAACGGCTCCTCACGGAAGAAATCGTAATAGAACCCGTCCTCTATGGCCGGGCCGATGGTCACCTGGGTGCCGGGGAACAGCTCCTGCACCGCCTGGGCCAGCACGTGGGCGGCGTCGTGGCGGATGGTCTCCAGCGCCTCGGGATCGTCGCGCATGATCAGGCGGAAGGCGCCGCCTTCCTCCAGCGGGCGGTCCAGGTCCCACTGCTTGCCGTTGATCTCGACCAGCGCCGCGCGCTTGGCGAGCGACGGCGAGATGGAGGCTGCGACGTCACGGCCGGTGGCGCCTTCGGGGTACTCTCGGCTGGCGCCGTCGGGGAATTTCAGTTCGATCATCGGTCTGTCTTTGCGGGCGGTACGGGGTCATATCCCGATCCGCCGAAGGGGTGGCATTTACAGAGGCGCCGCACCGTCAGCCATCCCCCCTTGAGCGGTCCGTGCCGGATCAGCGCGTCCCGCCCGTAGTCGGAGCAGGTCGGCAGATACCGGCACTGCTGCCCGATCAGGGGCGACAGCGTCAGCTTGTAGCCGCGATGGGCCAGCCGGACGCCGCGTTCGTAGAGAGTTCCGCCGGAAGCCATGTCGCCGCGCTTATCCCCCGCCGGACGGGCGGGGGCAACCGGCTCAGGCCGCCCCGGCGAGGCTAGTTCGCGTGTCGGGCCCGTTGCGGCCCAGCGCCTGGCGGACGGCGTCCAGCGTCGCCTCGATGGCCACCATGGTCGAGGCGTGCCGGGCGGGGTAGTCGGCCACCAGTTTGAGGTCGCGCAGCCCGGCGAACCGGCCCTGCGGCCCCTCGCCCCCAGCCTTGAGCATGGCCAGCATGGCGTCGCGGGCGTCGGCGATCTCGTCCGCCGAAGCCCCGATCACCGCCTCGCCGACGACCCCTGCGGCGGCCTGGCCAAGGGCGCAGGCCTTCACGTCCTGGGCGAATTCAGCGACCCGGCCCTCAGGGCCCAGGACTACGTCGACGACGGCCTTCGAGCCGCACAGCTTGGCCACGCGCTCGCCGGTGCCCCCGGGCGCGGCCAGTCGGCCGGCGTGCGGCAGGTTCGCCGCCAGCTTGAGAATGCGCGCGCTGTAGAGCTCGTCGATCATGCCTTGAAGATAGGCGAGGGGGCCGCCGGCGGGAAGGGCGGCCGGGTCAGCCGCCCTGCAGCGAATTCCACGTCCGCGCCTGCTCGGCCGCCGGGGCGGCGGCCCGCGCCCGCAGCCAGGCGAGGTTCTGATCGGCCGCGTCCGGCGGCAGGTTGCGGCGCATGATGGTTTCGGCCTCGTCCATCTTGCCGCTCAGGCCCAGGGCCATGGCCAGGTTCAAACGCACCTTCAGCGAAGCCTCGGGACGCGCCGCCGCCCGGCGCAGCAGGGGCTCGGCGGCCGCTGTGTCGCCCCGGGTCATGGCCGAGATCGCCATATTGGTCAGTACGTCCGGGTTCTCGGGCGACAGCGCCAGGGCCTGCGCCCAGGCGGCCTGGGCGTCGTGCGAGCGGCGCACCTGCTCATAGGCCGTGCCCAGCAGCGACCATGGCCGCCAGTCGTCCGGTCGCGCGTCGCGCGCCCGCTCCAGCGCCGCAATACCATAGAAGGCCTGGCCGCGGGCGATGTGGCCGCGGCCGACTTCCAGCATCGCCTCCACGTTGGCCGGCTGCACCAGCAGCACGCGTTCGGCCATCTCGGCGGCTTCCTGATGCCGGCCCAGCTCCCGCATGGCCTGGGCCGCCCTGACGCCGGCGATCGGGTCCATCGGGTTGATCTCGGCCTGCTCGGTCCAGAACACCGACCGGCTCAGGGCGTCGGCGCGGTCATAAGCGGCGCGCACCTCGGCGCTGGCGGGCTGACGCGTGGCGGTCGCCGGAGCTTGCTGGGCGAGGGCCGGCGCAGCGGCCAGCAGCGGAGTCGTGAACAGGGCGATGGTTGCGATGCGGGCGGTCGTGCGCGACATGGAGGGCGCTCCGGAAGGTTCGCCTCCAGACTCGGGCCTTCGCGTCAATCCTTGGTTAAGATCGGCCGAAACGGCCGGAAAGGCCGCCGCCCATGTCCGCCCTTCATCCCGACCTGCTGACCACCGACGCCGAGGGGGCCCTGCCGGTGCACATCGTCCGTCAGGGCGAGGCCGTCGAGGGCGTCTGGGGCGCCTGGGCGCGCGCCAACGATTTCACCGGCAAGGCCGGACAGCTGCTGCTGCTCCCGTGTTCCGACGACGGCGTCTCGGGCGTCCTGTTCGGCGCCGGCGAGCGCTTCGACCCGATGAGCGCCCGCGCGCTCGCCGCCCGGCTCCCGGCGGGCCTGTGGCGGCTCCAAGGGGTGGAGGGCGAGGACGCCTCGCGCGCCGCCCTGGCCTTCGCCCTCGGGGCCTATCGCTTCGATCGCTACAAGGCCTCGCAGAAGGCGCCGGCGCGCCTGGCGGCGGGGCCGGAGACCGACGTGGCGGCCGTCCTGCGCATCGCCGCTGCCTGCGCCCTGGCGCGCGAGATGGTCGACACCCCCGCCGCCGACATGGGCCCGCTGCAGATAGAGACCATCGCCCGCGAAATCGCCGAGCAGGCCGCCGCTTCGGTCGCCGTGACCGTCGGCGACGCCCTGCTGGAAAACAACTATCCCGCCGTCCACGCGGTCGGCCGCGCCGCCGCCTCCCATCGTGCGCCCCGCGTGATCGAGCTGGGCTGGAACCTCGACCGCTCCGAGCTGCCGCTGGTGGCCCTCGTCGGCAAGGGCGTGGTGTTCGACACCGGTGGGCTGGATATCAAGGCCGCCGCCGGCATGCGCAACATGAAGAAGGATATGGGCGGCGCAGCTCATGCCCTGGCCCTCGGCCGGCTGGTCATGCAGGCCAATCTTCCGGTGCGGCTCGTGGTGCTGGTCGCCGCGGTGGAGAACGCCATCTCCGGCGACGCCTTCCGCCCCGGCGACATTCTGGACAGCCGCAAGGGCCTGACCATCGAGATCGGCAACACCGACGCCGAGGGTCGGCTGATCCTCGCCGACGTCCTGGCCCGCGCCGGCGAGCACTCGCCCGACCTCACCCTGGACTTCGCCACCCTGACCGGCGCCGCCCGCATCGCCCTCGGCCCCGAACTGCCGCCGCTCTACAGCGAGGACGAGAAGCTGGTCGCGGACCTGCTGGAGGCCTCGCGCGCCGTCGCCGACCCGCTGTGGCCGATGCCGCTGTGGCCCGGCTATCGCGCCGCTCTCGACAGCGAGATCGCCGACATCCGCAACGACTCCGCCGCCTGGGCCCAGGCCGGGTCGGTCACCGCCGCACTCTTCCTGCAGCGCTTCGCCCCCGAGACGGGGGTCTGGGCTCACATGGATATCTTCGCGTGGAACCCGCGCAGCCAGCCAGGCCGGCCGGAAGGCGCCGAGGCCCAGGCGCTGCGGGCCTGTTTCGAAATGCTGTCCCGCCGCTTCCCGGCGCCACGATAAGGCCTCCGTTCGTTAACGGCCCCTTCGGCATCTCGCGTCACGATGACGACGGTTCAAACCGGACGAGTGCGCTTGACCCTGGACGCCGCCAGCCTTGACCCCCGCACCACCCTCGCGCGGCCCGACCTGGCCGAGCAGGCGCTGGAGGGCGTGGTGCGCGCCGCCGCCTACCGCCCCGTCCGCCCGATGCGCGCCGTGGTCCCGCTGGCCGACATCCACGCCGAGGCCGACCCCGCGTCCGAGCGCATCGACCAGCTGATCTATGGCGAAATTTTCGACGTCCTCGACCATAAGGGCGACCGCCTGTGGGGCCGGGCCCGCCGCGACGGCCTGGTCGGATGGATTTCCGCCTCGGCCCTGCAGCCCGGCGGACGCCTGCCGACCCACCGGGTGGCCGCGGTCGCCTCGGCCCTGCCGCTCAACGCCCTGGTCGAGGAATCGGGCCCGGTGGCGGACGCCGACCTTGCCCCCGTCGGCGCCTTTGAGACCGATCCCGTCGCCGTGGCCGAGCGGCTGCTCGGCGTGCCGCACAGCCTCGGCGCCCGGTCGTCCACGGCCACCGATTGCTCCGGGCTGATCCAGCAGGCCCTCTACGCCTGCGGCCGTGCGGGTCCGCGCCACGCCGACCAGCAGGCCGAGCTGGGCGAGGCGATCGACCGGGCGCAAGCGCGTCGGGGCGACCTGGTCGTCTGGATCGCTCCGCCGGGCGGGCACAGCTGGACCGGCCACTCGGCCTTCATGCTGGACGCCAACCGCGTCATCCACGCCACCGGCCACCACGGCGCGGTCGTGGTCGAGGCGTTCGGGGACGCCGACGCCCGCTATCGCTCCGAAGGCTTCTCCGCTCCGGTGTTCCGCCGCCTTCAGGCCTGACCGACCCATTCCGCCTGGACATTCGCGTCCGCCTCCAGCGGCATGCGCTCCGCCCGCAGACCGGCGAAGGCCGTCCCGTCCATCAGTTGCGACAGCGCCCAGACCGCCGCGCCGCGCACTATGGGCGCAGGGTCGTCGAGCAGTCGGCGCGCGGGCTCGACCAGCTCCGCGTCCCCGCTGTTGCCGATGGCGTAGAGGACGTTGCGCACGAACCGGTCCCGGCCGATCCGCTTGACTGGGCTTTTTGAGAACAGAGTGCGGAAAGACGGGTCATCCAGCGCCGCCAGATCGGCCAGCCGCGGCGACACCAGGGCGTCACGGGCGTGCACCCGGGTCTCGTGCGAGGCCAGGGCAAACTTGTTCCAAGGGCAGACCGCCAGGCAGTCGTCGCAGCCGTAGATGCGCGATCCTGTCGCCCGGCGGAACTCAACCGGCCACGGCCCGGCGAACTCTATGGTCAGGTAGGAGAGGCAGCGCCGCGCATCCAGCTGGAAGGGGGCCGGGAAGGCCTGCGTCGGGCAGGCGGTCAGACAGGCGGTGCAGGCCCCGCAGTGCTCGCTTTCCGGCGCGTCCGGCTCCAGCTCGGCGGCGGACAGGATGACCCCCAGGAACAGCCAATTGCCCCGGCTGCGCGACAGCAGGTTGGTGTGCTTGCCCTGCCAGCCGACGCCCGCCCGCTGGGCCAGCGGCTTTTCCATCAGCGGGGCGGTGTCGACGAAGACCTTCACGTCCTCGCCGGTCCGGGCGGCGATCTGTCCGGCCAGGGTCTTCAGCCGGCCCTTGATCAGCTCGTGATAATCGTCGCCGCGGGCGTAGACCGAGATGTAACCGGACGAACGATCACCCAGCTCCGGCAGCGGATCATGGCCCGGCCCGTAGTTGAGGCCCAGCACGATCGCGGTGCGCGCCTCGGCCCACATCGAGGTGGGGTGGGCGCGGCGCTCCAGCGTCGTCTCCATCCAGCCCATCTCGCCGTGGCGTCCCGCGCCGACGAAGTGGGCCAACCGCTCGCCGGCCGTCCACGGCTCGGACGCCGAAGCGAAGCGGCACACGTCGAAGCCCAGGGCCGACGCGCGTTCGCGGATGAAGTTGCGGGGATCGGCCGCCATGGCCGTCGTCTGACGCCTCGGGGCTCAGAAGTCGAGATCGTGATACCAGGCGGCCGGCTGCACGCCGGGGAAGCGGTCGGCCAGCAGCGGACGGAAGCACGGCCGCGACTTCAGCTTCATGTACCAGGTCTTCAGTCCCGGCCACGCCGCCCACGGCACCTCGCCGAAATAGTCCAGCACCGACAGGTGGGCGGCGGCGATGAAGTCGGCCTGCGACAGACGGCGTCCGGCGAGGGCGTCGCGGACGCCCAGCAGGGTCTCCATCATCAGAAGATGGGCCTTCAGCGCCTCGCGGCCGGCGCGGAGCGCCCGCGCTTCGGGCGGCCCGAGCCGCAGCAGGGGCTTCTCCATCCGCTCATGCAGCAGCACGGCGTTGACCTCGTCGTTGAAGCGGCGGTCGAACCAGGTGACCAGCCGCCGCGTTTCGGCCCGCTCGGCCGCATCCGCCGGCATCAGGAAGGCGTCCCTGGTGCGATCCTCAAGCCAGCCGAGGATGGCGGCCGGCTCGCACAGGGTCAGCGACCGGCCGGCCTCGGTGACCTGCAGCACAGGCGGCATCCCCGACGGATTCAGCGTCGCGATCGGGCAGCCGTCTTCCCAAGGCCGCACGACGGTTTCGGTGAAGTCGATCCGCGCCTCGCCGAGCGCCAGCCGCGCCGCGCGCGAACCGGGATCGAAGGGGAAATGATACAGGACGCAGGCCGACATGACCGCTCAATGCGCCACAGGGCGTTAAGCCCGCGTTAGCCATCGGAAAGGCAGCCGCCGTCAGGCGGGTTCGTCGGCCCTGGCCGTCTCGCCGGCGTCGACCCGGCCGCGCGGGTCAGGATGGATGAGGATGTCGGCCCGGGGGAAGGCCTCGAGAATACGCTGCTCTGCCCCGACGACGATGTCGTGCGCCTGGGCCAGAGTCAGGCTCGGTTCGAGATCCACGTGCATCTGGACCGACAGCACCGGTCCCGCCATCCGGGCGCGCAGCTGGTGCACGCCGGAGATGCGCGGATCGGACAGGACGGCGGTCGTGATGGCGATGCGGTCGCTGTCCGGGACGGCGCGGTCCAGCAGATGGTCGGCCGCCTCCCTGAGCAGGGCCAGCGCGCCCCAGAACAGCCAGACCGCCACGATCAGCCCGGCCGCCGCGTCCAGACCCGGAGCCGCCAGGAAGGCGCCCGAGGCGACGCCGACCAGCACCACGATGTTGGCGGCGATGTCGGCGGCGTAGTGGGCGCGATCGGCCTTGACCGCCATCGAGCCGCTGCGCCGTATGGCGCGGTCCTGCATCCACACCAGCCAGCCGGTCACGGCGATGGAGATCAGGACCACCATCACCGCCCAGTAGCCCGAGCTGACCGGACGGGGGTCGAGGATGCGCTGCACCGCCTCCCAGCCGATGAACAGGGCCGAGGCGAAGATCAGCCCCGACTGAACCAGGGAGGCCATGGCCTCGCCCTTGCCATGGCCATGGCGATGCTCGGCGTCGGGCGGCGCAGCGGCCCAGCGCACGGCGAAAAAGGTCGCGAGAGAGGCGACCAGGTCCAGCGACGAGTCGGCCAGGGAGGCGAGGATGGAGACGGAGCCGGAGGCGCCCAGGGCGAAGGCCTTCAGGGCGATCAGCACCACGGCCACGCCCACCGACAGGCGCGTCACGCTGCGGGTCGCCCGGTGGGCGTCATCCTCAAGGACGGTCAGGGTCATCGCCGCCTTGTCGCGGAAAGCAGCGGCGGCGCCAAGCGGGCCGCGTTAGGGGCATCGTCACGAAATGAAGCCATGGTCCGGCGAGCGGGACACCAGGCCCGCGAGACTTCGGAGGCGCAATGCCCTCGACAGCGACGCCATCGCGGACCGACCGCTGGATCGGACGCGGCGAGGCCCTGGCCCGCCTGGGGGTCAAGGCCCAGACCCTCTACGCCTATGTCAGCCGAGGCCGCATCGCCGCGCGTCCGGACCCGGAGGATCCGCGCCGCAGCCTCTATGCCGTATCGGACATTGCGCGCCTGTGTGGAGACGAACCCGAGGAGGAGGTCGGCCAGTGGCTGCCTCCGCTCGAGACCACGGAGCCGTCCGACATTGAGATCCGCTCGTCCATCTCATTGAGCGACGGACGGCGGCTGTTCTACCGCGGGCTGGATGCGGTCCAGCTGGCGGCGTCGGCGACCGTCGAGGACGCGGCCCGCCTGTTGTGGGACGCCCGCGCCGCCAACCCCTTTGCGGAACTGCGCCCTCGGGTCGGAGCCACGCCCGGCCACTCCGCGCGCGGCCGGCTGTTCTCTGCTCTGGCCCGGCGGGCCGAGGAGGACGCCGGCTTCAAGCCCCGCCCGCCCCAAGCGCTGCGGGCCGAATGCGCCCGCGTGCTTGACGAGGTGGTCGACGCCGTCGCGGGGCCCGGTCCCCGGCTGTTCCTGCACCAGCGTCTTTCCCGCGCGTGGAAGGTCCGTGAGGTTGACGCCCAGCTGATCCGGCGGACGCTCGTTCTGGCCGCCGACGACGGCCTGGATCCGGCCGCTCTCGCCGTGCGCTGGGCCGCTGCGCCGCCCGACGCCGA
>JAEZIH010000029.1 GCA_023416055.1 Pseudomonadota bacterium
CCCTCGGGCGGGTCTCGAGCCTCGACAGCGCCGAGACTGCGCCGGCGGGGGCCGTGACCTCGGTCAGCGGCGGCGCCACCGCCGCCCTGTCGCTGGCCGGGATCATCGACCTCGCCGACGAGCGCGCCCGTCTCCAGAAGGAGATCGCCGCCCTCGACAGCGACATCGGCCATTTCAACAAGAAGCTGGGCAACCCCAACTTCGTCGCCCGCGCCGCCCCCGAGGTGGTCGAGGAGCAGCGCGAGAAGCTGGCCGCCGCCGAGGCCGGCAAGGCCAAGCTGCAGGCGGCGCTGGCGCGGCTGGAAGGCCTCTGATCCCTTGAAGACCCGCCTCGACCAGCTGCTGGTCGCCCGCGGCCTGGCCGAAAGCCGGGCGCGGGCGAGGGCGGCCATAGAGGCGGGCGGGGTCACGGTCGACGGACGGCCGGCGAAGAGCGCCTCCCAGGCGGTGGCCGAGGACGTCGACGTCGACTTCACCCCCGCCCACGACTTCGTCGGCCGGGCGGCGCTGAAGCTGGATCACGCCCTGACGTTATGGCCCGTGCCGGTCGAGGGCCGCGTCGTCCTCGACGTCGGCGCCTCGACCGGCGGCTTCACCGAGGTCTGCCTGCGCCGCGGCGCCGCCCGCGTCTACGCCGTCGACGTGGGGCAGGGGCAGCTGCACCCGCGCCTCGCCGCCGACCGGCGCGTGACCAATCTGGAGCAAACCGACGCCCGCGAGCTGACGCCCGCGCTCATCCCCGGACCGCCACAGCTGATCGTCTGCGACGCCAGCTTCATCGGCCTCGCCAAGGTGCTGCCGGCGGCGCTGGCCCTGGCTTCCCCCGGCGCCGACCTCGTCACCCTGATCAAGCCGCAGTTCGAGATGGAGCGCCGCGCCGACGTCGGCCGTGGCGGCGTGGTGCGTGATCCGGAAGCCCGGCAGGCCGCCTTGGAGAGGGTCTCCCACTGGCTGGAAGGGCAGGGCTGGTACGTGCAGGCGACCGCCGAAAGCCCCATCGCCGGCGGCGACGGCAATCTCGAGTGGCTGCTCTGGGCCCGGTCGGGGGCCTGAACGTCGGGCAGGAAAAACCCCCGGTGGATTGCTCCGCCGGGGGTCTCCGTCACGCCGCTGATCGACAGGGGGGCTGAAAATTAATCAGCGACGCGATTCCGTCAGTAACGGGTCGGGCAGGACTGCTCGTAGCGGGTGACCACCCGACCGTTGCTGTAGCTGCGGGTTTCGACCGTGCGGCAGCCGTAGCGATCCCCCGAATAGCCGTCGTAACCGCGGTAGTCGTAGCCCGACCGGTCATCCTCGTACCGCCTGTAGTCGTAGTCGCGGTTGTAGTCGTAGCGGTTGTCGTAACGGTCGTAGTCGTAGCCGTACTGGGCCTGGCCGTAATACCGGTCGCAGGCGCGGGCGGAATCGTTGCCGACCCCGGCCCCGATCGCCGCGCCGAGCACGCCGCCCAGGATCGAACCCTCGGTGCGGCGGCCGCGGGCGGCCAGTTGCGAACCTGCCACGGCGCCCAGCGCCCCGCCGATGACGGCGCCGCCGGCGGTGCGGTCGTTGCGGCACGAATCCTGGCCGTAACGGTCGTACCGGTCATCGTAGCGGTACCGGTCGTCGTAGCGGTCTTGGCCATAGTAGGGGCTGTAACCGTAGGGCTCCGGGCCCTGGTACGAATAGACCTGCGCCGAGGCCATGGACGGCGCCAGCAGGGCGGCCGAAGCGGCCAGGGCGGCGGTGACGACAAGGGGACGGGCGAGCATCGGACGGTCCTGATTTCGTGGGAAACGGACACTCCGAACGAACGGCGCCCGTCTCTGTTGCATGATGGTTAAGCCTTCGAAGCTGAACGGCCTTTGAGCGCGCCGTTCATCTTCGTTCAGGTTTCGCCGCGTCGCACAGCCCGCTATGAGCGGCCGATGACGGAAATCCTCACCATCCGCCGCATAGGCGCCCAGGGCGACGGGGTCGCCGAGACGCCGGCCGGGCCGGTGTTCGTCCCCCTGACCCTGCCGGGCGAGACGGTGCGCGGCGAGGTGCGCGACGGGCGGCTGGACGCGCCGGAGATCGTCGCCGCCAGCCCCGATCGCGTCGCGCCGGTGTCACCCCACTACGGCGACTGCGGCGGCTGTTCGCTGCAGCACTGGGCCGCCGCCCCCTACCTGGAATGGAAGCGCGAGCAGGTCCGGCTGGCGCTCGCCCGCGAAGGGATCGAGGCCGACGTGGAGCCAACCGTGGCCACGCCGCCCGGCAGCCGCCGGCGTCTGGCTTTGCACGCGCGCCGCGGACCGAAGGGGAGGGCGATCCTCGGCTTCAAGGCGCGGCGCAGCTGGCGACTGGTCGAGGTGACCGAATGCCTGATCGCCGACCCGCGCCTCGTCGCCGCCTTCCCGGCGCTGGCCCGCGTGGCTGAGCCCTTTCTCGAACACCCGAAGTCGGCCCCGACCCTGCACGTCACCGCCACCCTGACCGGCCTCGACGTCGACGTCACCGGCGTGGAGCGCCGCACCGGCGGCCTGTCGCGTGACGCCCAGCTGCGCGCCATCCAGGCCGCCGCCGCGGCCGACCTCGCCCGCCTCAGCCTCGCCGGCGAGACCCTGGTCATGGCCCGCCAGCCGAAGGTCGCCTTCGGCCCCGCCGTCGTGCCCCTGCCGGCCGGCGGCTTCCTGCAGGCCTCGCCGCCCGCCGAGGCCGCCATGGTCGAGCGCGCCGTGGCTTCGGTAAGGGGGGCGAAGAAGATTGCCGACCTGTTCTGCGGCTCCGGCGCCTTCACCTTCCCCTTGGCGACGGTCGCCCCGGTCCTGGCCGCCGACGGGGCAGCGCCCGCCATCGCCGCCCTGAAGGCCGGCATGGGCTCGGCCACGGGCCTGAAGCCGATCACCGCCGAGGCGCGCGACCTGTTTCGCCGCCCGCTCGCCCCCTACGACCTGCGTGGCTGCGACGCAGTGGTCCTCGACCCGCCTCGCGCCGGCGCCCGCGAACAGACCGCCCAGCTGCCGGGCACGAAGGCGCATACGGTCGTCTACGTCTCCTGCAACCCGGCCACCTTCGCCCGCGACGCCCGCCTGCTGATCGACGCCGGTTTCCGGCTGGAGACGGTCACCCCCATCGACCAGTTTCTGTGGTCGGCCCACGTCGAGCTGGTCGCTGTCTTCCGCCGCTGAAGGGCAGCCGTCTCAGGCCGCGTCGAACAGGTCCAGCTGCTTCTTCATCTCCGGCGGGACGCGGAACTTCGTCACGTCCAGCGGCGGGCGGCGTCCGCCGTCGAGGCCGTAGCGCTTCACGGCCCGGTCGAAACGCGCGGCGATGAGCTCGGCCACCGGCCCGGTTCCCTTCATGCGATGTTCCCAGTCGGGGTCGTAGTCGCGGCCGCCGCGCGTCTGGCGAACCAGCGACATGACCCTCGCGGCGCGCTCCGGCCGCGCATCGGCCAGCCACTCGCGGAACAGGTCCTTGATCTCCAGTGGCAGACGCAGGGTGACGTACATGGCCGAGGTCGCGCCCGCCTTGGCGGCCGCCTCCAGCACCGCCTCCAGCTCATGGTCGTTCAGCCCCGGGATCACCGGCGCGAAGCCGACGCCCACCGGACACCCCGCCTCGGCCAGCCGCGAGATCGCCTCCAGCCGCTTCGCCGGCGTCGAGGCCCGCGGCTCCATGGCCCGCGCCAGCTTCCGGTCGAGGGTGGTGATCGAGACATAGGCCGAGGCCAGCCCCTCGCGTCCCATGGGCCCCAGGATGTCCGCATCGCGCGCGATCAGCACCGACTTGGTGATGATGCTGAAGGGGTGGTTGAAGCGCCGCATCACCTCGAGGATCGACCGCGTCGATTTCAGCTCGCGCTCGACCGGCTGATAGGGGTCGGTGTTGCCGCCTATGTGGATGCGCCGGCAGACATATTTCGTCTTGCAGAGCTCCTGCTCCAGCAGACCCGCGGCGTCGGGCTTCCAGAACAGTTTGCTCTCGAAATCCAGGCCCGGGGATAGGCCCATCCAGGCATGGGCCGGACGGGCGTAACAGTAGATGCAGCCATGTTCACACCCCCTGTACGGGTTGATTGAACGGTCGAAACCGATGTCAGGACTGGTGTTGCGCGTGATGATGGTCCGCGCTCGTTCGGGCGTCAGGGTCGTGCGCAGCGGCGCGACCTCGGCGTCCTCGCGGCTCCAGCCGTCGTCGAAGGCCTCGACCGTTTCGGGTTTGTAGCGCCCCGTCGCATTCGATCGCGCGCCCCGTCCCTTCGCTGTCTCGGCCATGAGAGAACGATAGCAGCACACGAGAACAAAGCAAGAACTCTCGAGGCCATCGTAAAGGTCGCCCGTTCCGTTTCATGCTGGCGAGAAGCAGGACCTGCCCTGCGAAATCCGCAGGGGCGAAGCAGAATGGTGCGGATGAGAGGACTCGAACCTCCACGCCTCGCGGCGCTGGAACCTAAATCCAGTGCGTCTACCAGTTCCGCCACATCCGCAGGTTCTGGCCATGCCTGTAGGGCAGGCCGCGGAAAAGCGAAAGGCCCGGGATCGCTCCCGGGCCCCTGCCTCTCCTGATCCGGAGATCAGTCTTCGTGCCGGTCGGTCGGCGACGGCGCGCCGGGCATCGGCGGCACCGGTCCCGGAGGCGCATCGGCGTCCAGTTCGGGCACGTCGATGATGCCACGGCCGACATTGCTCTTGCGGATGCCGTACAGCAGGTAGACCACCAGGCCGATGCCGCCCCAGATCGGCAGCACCATCTTGGCGTCGTGCGGCAGGTTCCAGAACAGGAAGGCGCAGCCGGCGGCCGAGATCGGGGCGATCACCCAGACGAAGGGCATGCGGAACGGACGCCGGCGGTTCGGTTCCGTGATCCGCAGCATCATCACCGCGATCGACACCATGAAGAAGGCGAACAGGGTGCCCGAGTTCGAGATGTCCGCCAGCTGGCCGACCGGGAACAGCGCGCCGGCGATGGCCACGGCGATGCCGGTGAACAGCGTGACGATGTAGGGCGTCTTCCACTTGGGGTGGACCTTGGCCAGGCCTTCCGGCAGCAGGCCGTCGCGCGCCATCACGAAGAAGATGCGGGTCTGGCCGAAGATCATCATCAGGATGACCGAGGGCAGGGCCAACATGGCGGCGGTGCCGAGCGCATTGCCGACGGCCGGATAGTTGATCTCGCGCAGGACGTGGGCCAGCGCTTCGTTCGAGCAGACCAGGGAGTTGGCGTTCTCGGCCAGTTGGCAGGCGGCGATGAAGCCGGGCGAGCCGGGCTGGACCGCTTCACCGGCCGCGCCGAGCACCGGCTGGGCGCCGATCGCCCCGACCGCGCCGATGGCCACGAACAGGTAGAAGATGGTGCAGATGGCCAGCGAGCCGATCAGGCCGATGGGCACGTTGCGCTGCGGGTTCTTGGTCTCTTCGGCGGCGGTCGAGACGGCGTCGAAGCCGACGTAGGCGAAGAAGATCGACGCTGCGGCGCCGATGATGCCCATGCCCGAGGATTCGCCGAACAGGCCGTTCGGGGCGAAGGGCTGGAAGTTGTCAGCCTGGATCAAAGGCAGGGTCAGGACGATGAAGGCCGTCAGGGCGGCGACCTTGATGGCCACGAGGGCCGCGTTGACCCGGGCGCTTTCCGTGGTGCCGATCATCAGCAGCAGGGTCACGGCCATGGCCACGACGATGGCCGGGACGTTGACGATGCCGACCGAGAAGTCAGGGCTGGGGATCCAGCCGTTCATGCTCCACGCCGGCCCGGCCTGCAGCAGGTCTGGCCAGTCGAAGCCCATCGCGTTCTCGATCAGGCCCAGGACGTAGCCCGACCAGCCCACCGACACGGCCGAGGCCGCCACGGCGTATTCCAGGATGAGCGCCCAGCCGACCATCCAGGCCAGCAGTTCGCCCATCACGGCGTAGGTATAGGTGTAGGCCGAGCCCGACACCGGGGCCATCGAGGCCAGTTCCGAATAGCAGAGCGCCGCCACGGCGCAGACCGCGCCGGCGATGACGAACGACCACATCATGCCTGGGCCGGCCTTCTGCGCCGCCGCGGCGGTGAGCACGAAGATGCCGGTGCCGATGATCGCGCCGACGCCAAGAAGGGTCAGCTGGACCGGACCGAGCGAGCGATGAAGTGATTTCTTCTCGGCCGTGGCCAGAATTGCGTCGAGCGACTTAACGCGCCACATGGATTCCCCTCCGACTTCGCAGCCTCTTACTGCGTTCGGCGCGGACGCTAGCGGCGCATTTCCGCGCTGGCAACGCGGTTTCCGAAGGGTGAACCTTCGTCGACGGTTTCGTGAACAGGTCCGATGCGGCTAGAGCGCAGGGCGATGCTGCCCATCCACGCCGTCCTCGAGCCGCTCAAGTCCGCCCTCGCGGCGACGTCCGCGGTCGTGCTCGCGGCGCCCCCGGGGGCGGGCAAGACGACGGTCGTGCCGCTGGCCCTGCTGGACCAGCCATGGCTGGGCGACGGCAAGGTGCTGGTGCTGGAGCCGCGCCGCCTGGCCGCCCGCGCCGCCGCCGACCGCATGTCCGCCACCCTCGGCCAGCGCGCCGGCGAGACGGTCGGCTACCGCACCCGCCTGCAGAGCCGCGTAGGACCGAACACCCGCATCGAGGTCATCACCGAGGGCGTCTTCACCCGCATGATTCTCGACGACCCCGGGCTCGAGGGCGTGGGCGCGGTTCTGTTCGACGAATTCCATGAGCGCAGCCTCGACGCCGACCTCGGGCTCGCGCTCGCCCGCGAGGCCCAGCAGCTGCTGCGCGACGACCTGCGCCTGCTGGTCATGTCGGCCACGCTGGACATCGCCGGCGTCTCCCGCCAGCTCGACGGCGCGCCGGTGATCGAGGCCGAGGGCCGCATGTTCCCGGTCCAGACCCGCTACCTCGGGCGCAACCCGGCCGAGCGCTTCGAGGAGGCCATGGCCCGGGCCGTCCGCCAGGCGTTGGCGGAGGAGGGCGGCTCGGTTCTCGCCTTTTTCCCCGGGCAGGGCGAGATCCACCGCACCGCCCGCCTGCTCGCCGACCGCCTCCCGGCCGACGTCGACCTGGCCCCGCTCTACGGCGCGCTCGACAAGGCCGAACAGGATCGCGCCGTCGAGCCGGCTCCGCCCGGGCGTCGCAAGGTGGTGCTCGCCACCTCCGTCGCCGAGCCCAGCCTGACCATCGAGGGCGTCCGCGTAGTGATCGACGGCGGCCTGTCGCGCGTGCCCCGCTTCGAGCCGTCCAGCGGCCTCACCCGGCTGGCCACGGTGGGCGTCAGCCGCTCCTCGGCGGAGCAGCGCCGGGGCCGCGCCGGCCGCGTCGAGCCCGGCGTCTGCTACCGCCTGTGGGACGAGGAGCAGACCCGCGGCCTGGTCCCGCACCAGCGCCCCGAGATCCTCGAGGCCGACCTGACCGCCTTCGCCCTCGACCTGGCCCGCTGGGGCGCGCGGTCGGCGGACGGCCTGGCCCTGCTCGACCCGCCGCCCGCCGGGGCCTTCGCCGAGGCGCGCAAGGTGCTGCAAAGGCTGGGCGCCCTGGACGGGGAGGGGGCGCTGACCGGCCATGGCCGCCGCCTGACCCGCATCGCCCTGCCGCCGCGACTGGCCCACATGGTCGCCGCCGCCTCCGACGCGGGGGATACATTGCTCGGCGCCCGAATCGCCGCCGTCCTGTCGGAACCCGGACTGGGCGGTACAGACCCCGACCTGCGCGAACGGCTCCGTAGCCTCGAGCGCGACCGCTCTCCCCGCGCCCGCGACGCGATGAAGCTCGCCGAGCGCTGGGCCCGCAGCGCCGGGGGCGGGCAGGGCGGTTCGGCCGACCCCGGCGCCCTGCTGGCCGAGGCCTTCCCCGAGCGGGTGGCGAAGACGCGCGGCAAGCCCGGGGAAGTGTTGCTCGCCTCCGGCCGCGGCGCCTTCCTCGATCCGCACGAGCCGTTGGCCCGCGAGCCGTGGCTGGCCGTGGCCGAACTCGGCGGCGGCGACGCCCGCGACCGCATCCGCCTCGCCGCGCCGGTCGATCCCGCCGATCTCGAGCCTCGCATCGAGATCGAGGACCGGCTGGCCCGCGAGCCCTCCGGCCGCATGACCCTGAAGCGGCTCCGCCGGATCGGCGCCATCGTCGTCGACGAAAGGGAGATGGGCCGCCCCGACCGCGCCGCCGTCACCGCCGCCCTGAAGTCCGAAGTCGAACACGACGGCCTGAAGGCCCTGCGCTGGGGCGAGCGCGCCGCCGCACTGCGCGCCCGGCTGGCCTTCCTCGGCGATCTGGAGGACGGCTGGCCCGACGTGTCCGACGACGGCCTGCTCGCCGCCCGCGAGACCTGGCTGTGGCCGCTCCTCGACG
Organism: Pseudomonadota bacterium; assembly: GCA_023416055.1. Lineage (GTDB taxonomy): Bacteria > Pseudomonadota > Alphaproteobacteria > Caulobacterales > Caulobacteraceae > Brevundimonas. Next base: position 8,298 of record JAEZIH010000029.1, read on the forward strand.
GGGTCCAGTCGCTGGAGGCAATTCCCGACGGGGCGCTGGAGCAGGGCCTGCGCGCCCTCGTCCCATGGGATCGCCAGCGCGCCCTCGACGACCTCGCCCCCGCACGGCTGCAGACGCCGCTCGGCTCCGCCGCCATCGACTACGCCGCCGAGGGCGGCCCCCGCGTCGACATCCGGGTGCAGGAGCTGTTCGGCGTCACCGTCCACCCGACGGTCGGCGGCGGCCGCGTTCCCCTGACCCTGGCCCTGCTCTCGCCCGCGCGCCGCCCGATCCAGTTGACGAAGGACCTCCCCGGCTTCTGGTCCGGCTCGTGGAAGGACGTCCGCGCCGAGATGCGCGGCCGTTATCCGAAGCATCCCTGGCCGGAGAACCCGGCCGAGGCCGAGGCGACCAGCCGCGCGAAACCGCACGGAACCTAGGCCGCGCCGTTGAGTAGACGCCCGTAGCTGTCGACCAGGCTGGAATAGGTCGGCACGAACATCACCGTCGCCCCGCCGCCCGTGGCCACCGGGGCCTTGATCTCGAAATGCAGGTGGATGGTGGTGGCGTTGCCGCCGAAGTCGTTCGACACCTTGCCGATGTGCTGGCCGCGCGTGACCGTGCGCGAGGCGGCGTTGGGAAACAGCGCGTTCACACCCGCCATATCGAGGTGCAGGTAACGATAGATGCGCCCGGAATCGCCCAGCAGGGTGACCGTATAGCTCCCGATCGAGGTGATCCGGCCGCTCTCGGCGGCGACGGCCCAGTGCACCTTCTTCTCGCAGGTCGCGGGCCGGATGTCCTGTCCCTGGTGGCCCTTGCCGGCCGGGCACATGCCATTGGCCCAGCTGCGCGTCTCGCAGAAATTGTCCCGCCACGGATAGCTGTAGTTGCGCGCGTCGCACTGGCCGCCGGGGCCGGGCGCCATGTAGCCCCCGTAGCCGTAGACCTGCGAGTTCGCCCAGGCCGGCCCTGCCTCCATCGGGAAGCGCATTCCGGCGGCCCACAGGGTGGCGTCGGTCGCCCCGCTGCCGGAGCCGGGATACAGCGACCCGCCCGGCTCGTGCGGCCAGGTGACGGGCTCGGGCGCTGGCGCCTCCGGTTCGGCAGGCGCGTCCGGATCGCCGGGCAGGGGCTCCTCCAGCGGGTTCCCGTCGCCGGTTTCGGGCGTCCCCGACGGCTGGCAGCCGCCCGGGGCGCAGGCCGTCAGCGTCAGCAGCAGGCCCGCGACCGCCAGCCGCCTCACGACGCGCCCCCGCCGATCAGCTGCAGCCCCGCCGCGAACAGGATGGCGTCCGCCTCGGTGCAGTCCGGCGCGCCCTCGCAGATGAAGCTGACGCTGTAGGCCGCCCCGAAACGGTTGAAGCTGACGTCCACGCCGTACTCGGTCCGCTCGGCCCGGACATTGGTCAGGCCTCGCGCCGCGGCCTGGGTCTGGGCGCGGGCCGCGGC
>JAEZIH010000130.1 GCA_023416055.1 Pseudomonadota bacterium
GGGGGGGGGGGGGGCGGGGCGCCCGGGGGGGCCCCGCCCCCCCCCCGGAAACACGTTCAGCCGCCTAGACGAACAGGCAGAGCAGGCCGATCACGAAGGCGAAGATGCCGAGGGCTTCCGCCAGGGCGGCGCCCAGGATCAGGTTGGTGAACTGGCCGCCGGCGGCCGACGGGTTGCGCAGAGCGCCTTGCAGGAAGCCCGAGAAGATCAGGCCGACGCCGAGGGCCGAGCCGATCATGCCGAGGGTGGCGAGACCGGCGCCGATGTACTTAGCAGCTTCAGCTTCCATGATGATGATTCCTGAGTTGGAAGTTTGCGGGAAAGGTTGAGGGAACCGGACCGGCCTAGTGCTGGTCCAGGTGAACGACGTCGTTCAGATACACGGTGGTCAGAACGGCGAAGACGAAGGCCTGCAGGAAGGCGACGAGGAATTCGAGCGCCGTGATCGCGACGACGCCGCCGAGGGCGAGGACCGCGCCCGGCAGGCCCACGAGGCCGAAGGCCCCCAGCGACACCACGAAGCCGGCGAACACCTTCAGCGCGACGTGACCGCCCAGCATGTTGCCGAACAGACGCAGCGACAGCGACACGGGCCGCAGCAGGAAGGAGATGAACTCGATCGGAGTGACCAGGATCAGCAGATACCAGGGCACGCCCGTCGGGGCGAAGAGCTTGAAGAATTTGATGCCGTTGCGCGCAAAGCCGACGCCGATGACCAGCAGGATGGTCAGGGCCGCGAAGGTGGCGGTCACGGCGACCTGGGAGGTCGCGGTGAAGACGGTGAACATGCCCAGCAGGTTCAGCGCCAGGATGAACAGGAACAGGGTCAGGATGAAGGGGAAGAAGGCCTTGCCTTCCTTGCCCATGATGCCGGTGGCCAGGTTCTCGATGAAGCCGAAGGCGCCCTCGCCCACCACCTGCAGTCGCCCCGGCACCACCTGCGGACGCAGGGTGACCGCGGCGAAGAAGAGAACGATCAGCGTCGCCGCGACCAGCATGGCGAGCACCGAATTGGTGATCGACAGGTCGATCGCGCCGACCACCGGCAGGTTGACGGTCGGAAGGTCGACGACCTTCTGGACCTGGAACTGGTGCATCGGATCGGCCATGCCGTCCCGTCTCCTAAGTGTCCGCCACGCCGCCGGCTGGCGGCGCGGTCAATCCCGTTCGTCTTCGATCTCGTCAGGCAGATCGCGCGGCGGGCCGAACTCACGCTCGGCCTCGGCACGCATCTTCCGGGCCGAGCGTAGCGCCAGCCAGATCGAAATGCCGAAACCCGCAAGGGTCCCGGCGATGATTCCCGCCGGAAGGGTCCCGACCAGAAGGTCGAAGCCCCAACCGAGCCCCAGACCGACAGCCAGGCCGCCGATCATCTCGCCCATCAGCCGATAGCCGTAACCGGCCGCCTTGGCCCCGTAGTCGGGCGGCGGTGTCTCGGCTCGCGCCTGCAGCGCATCGGCCTGCCGGTTGAGACGAGCGATCGCCTCTTCGCGCGATTCCGGTGGCAGGGACATGGCGGCCTCAGCGCCCCGACACGAATGCCGAGGGGGGTCTGAATTCGGCGCGGAACCTAAAGGCGAGACCCTCGCAGGTCAAGGCGGCGCAGAACGCCAGTAGATTGTTGATTTTCCGCACGATTGTTTCGCAAGACGGCGGGCGTGGCGAACGGTCGCTGGCCGAGGGGGCGAAGTCCGGCATGAGTCTTCCGGCCGCGGCCCTTCCGCACGACGGCCGCCGTCAGCGCCGCGGGTTCTGCAGACAGTTGCGGGCCGTGTAGAGGCCGTTGAGATAGTGCCACCGGTTTTCGTCGGCCTCGCGCCGGGCGCGGTCGGGGGCGTTCAGGGCGTTGACGCCGGCCATCACCAGTCCGGCGCCGGGAATCAGGGCCGCCGCCCCGGCCTTGGCCACTTCGCCCAAGGCGCCGCCGGTCGGGGTGCCGCCCATCCGTTCGCTGAGAACCGCGGCCTCGTCGGCGATCTGGCGGCAGGTCAGGCCGGAGTCGCCGGCGCGCATCACCGGAGCGGCCTCGCCCCCGCCGGTCGCGCAGCCGCTGAGCGCCACCGCCGCCGCCACGAAGAGATGAGCTTTCACGTTCCCTACTCCACCGATTTCCGTCCGGGACAGAACGGAGGTGGGCGGCTGGGGTTGCGAGCGACCGATCAGGCCCGCACGGCGCGCGTCGCCTCGACACTGAGCGCCCGCAGGGCGGCGGCGGCGATATGTTCGGCGTTCAGCCCGGCGGCGTCGTACATGGCCTCGGGCTTGTCCTGGTCCTGGAAGACGTCGGGCAGGTGCAGGGTGCGGACTTTCAGGCCCCCGTCGAGGGCGCCCTTTTCGGCCAGCAACTGCAGCACGAAGGCCCCGAAGCCGCCCATGGCCCCCTCCTCCACCGTGATCAGGGCCTCGTGCTCGCGGGCGAGGCGGAGGATCAGCTCCTCGTCGAGCGGCTTGGCGAAGCGGGCGTCGGCGACGGTCGCCGAGACGCCGCGGGCCGCCAGGGCGTCGGCCGCCTTGAGCGATTCCTGCAGGCGGGTGCCGAGCGACAGGATGGCGACGGTGGTCCCCTCGCGCACGATGCGGCCCTTGCCGATCTCGAGCGGGGCCGCCAGTTCGGGGATCTCGACGCCGACGCCGTCGCCGCGCGGATAGCGGAAGGCCGAGGGCCGGTCGTCGATGGCCAGCGAGGTGGAGATCATCGCGGCCAGCTCGGCCTCGTCGGCGGCGGCCATCAGCACCATGCCCGGCAGGGCGCCCATGTAGCCGATGTCGAACGACCCTGCGTGGGTGGCGCCATCGGCCCCGACCAGGCCGGCGCGGTCCATGGCGAAGCGCACCGGCAGCTTCTGGATGGCGACGTCGTGGACGACCTGGTCGTAGCCGCGCTGGAGGAAGGTCGAATAGATGGCGCAGACCGGCTTCATGCCGTCGGCGGCGAGGCCGGCGGCGAAGGTCACGGCGTGCTGTTCGGCGATGCCGACGTCGTAGGTCCGCTCGGGGAAGGCCTGGCCGAACAGGTCCAGACCGGTGCCCGACGGCATGGCGGCGGTGATGGCGACGATCGAGTGGTCGACACGGGCGTGCTTGATCAGCTCGGTCCCGAACACCTTGGTGTAGCTGGGGGCGTTGGAGACGACCTTGGACTGCTTGCCGGAGACGACGTCGAACTTGACCACGGCGTGCAGCTTGTCGGCGCTGCTCTCGGCCGGGGCGTAGCCCTTGCCCTTCTGGGTGACGACGTGGACCAGCACCGGCTTGTCGGTGATGGCCGCCGCGTTCTTCAGGATGGGCACCAGGTTGTCCATGTCGTGCCCGTCGATGGGGCCGACGTAGTAGAAGCCCAGCTCCTCGAAGAAGGTGCCCCCGGTGACCATGCCGCGGGCGTATTCCTCGGCCTTGCGCGCGGCGTCCTTGAACGGGCGGGGCAGGTGCTCGGCGAACTTCTTGCCGATCTTGCGCATGCCGCGGTAGGCGCCGCCCGAGACGAGGCCGGCCAGGTAGGCGCTCATGCCCCCGACCGGCGGGGCGATCGACATGTCGTTGTCGTTGAGCACGACCATCAGCTGGCCGCGGGTCGCCTCGACGGCGTTGTTCATCGCCTCATAGGCCATGCCGGCCGACATGGAGCCGTCGCCGATGACGGCGACGATCTTGTTGTCGCCGCCCTTCTGGTCGCGGGCGGCGGCGAAGCCGAGGGCGGCCGAGATGGAGGTCGAGGCGTGGGCCGCGCCGAAGGGATCGTATTCGCTCTCGGACCGCTTGGTGAAGCCCGACAGGCCGCCGCCCTGGCGCAGGGTGCGGATGCGGTCGCGCCGCCCGGTCAGGATCTTGTGCGGATAGCACTGGTGGCCGACGTCCCAGATCAGGATGTCCTTCGGCGTCTCGAACACGTGGTGCAGGGCCACGGTCAGCTCGACCACGCCGAGACCGGCCCCGAGGTGGCCGCCGGTCACCGAGACGGCGTCGATGGTTTCGGCGCGCAGCTCGTCGGCCAGCTGGCGGAGCTGGGGGATGTCGAAGCTCCGGGTGTCGGCGGGGAACTTGACCTGGTCGAGCAGCGGGGTGTCGGGCATGGAGAAACTTGAACAGCACCCGGAGCGGGCGAAACGATTGGCCTATCCCATGAACGCCTAGCACGGCGAACGCCAGTGAGGGATTCCTGAGGAGTTCGTGATCCGCCGGGCGGCGGGTCTACGACCTTCGCTGGAGAACGTAATCCACGCTGGCCCTGAGGATATCGGCGTCGGCGCCGAAGGGGTCGAGGTGGGCGCGGGCCTGATCGGCGAGGTGCGCGACCCTGTGCCGCGCCTGCTCCACCCCCAGCAGGGTGACGAAATTGGTCTTGCCCTGGGCGGCGTCCTTGTTGGCCGCCTTGCCGAGGATGTCCT
>JAEZIH010000134.1 GCA_023416055.1 Pseudomonadota bacterium
GCCAAGGCGGGCGCACGCCTGGTCGAGCGCTACGACACCTCGGTGTCGGAGATGGAGCTGCGCTACGCCAACAACCGCCTGATCGGCGACCCGGGCCCTGGCGGCGCCGACGACGTCGAATATCGCCGCATCCTCGCCGGCTCGGTGCCGGGCTCGGACTTCTACATCGTCGGCGGCATCACCGAGGTAAACTACAACATCCGCTCGGGCGGCTTCGACATGGCGGCCGGCCAGGCCAACAGCAACACGCCGCTGTCGACGGCCTTCGCCGGCAAGGCCTTCGTGATGAACATCGCGATCGACCTGCGGCTGGTGCAGACCACCACGCTGGAGGTGGTCGACGTCGTCTCCTACCAGAAGCAGGTCATCGGCCGCGAGATCTCGGCGGGCGTGTTCGACTTCCTGAACGGCAACGTCTTCGACATCTCGGCCGGGGAAGGCGCCCTCGAGCCGGTGCAGCTGGCTGTGCGGGCGCTGATCGAGCGCGCCACGGTCGAGTTCATGGCCAACCTCTACGGCGCCCCCAGCCCCGACATCTGCCTGTCGGCAGGCCCGGACCCCCTGGGCGGCACGACCGGCCTGACCGGGGGCTACTACCCGGCCTATCCCAATACGGACACGAACAATGGCTCCACTCGCGCGGATCCGTCTCGCTGGCACGATCGCCGCGACGGCGCTGTGCGCCGCAGCCGCTACTGAGGCCGCCGCGCAGACTCCTCCGGACGACAGCCTGGTCCTGAACCAGCAGCTGCAGCTGGGCGACGTCTTCTCGCACCAGACCCTGAACGTCGTCGATCCGCAGGAACAGGTCACGGTCAGCACCTCGGCCCAGGGCAATGCCGCCTCGGGCGCGGTCGAGAACGGCTCGATCGCCCTGCAGTCGGAGCAGGACATGCGCGGCGACGCCGTCGCCACGACTGAGATGACCCTAGGCGGGGATGCCTGGGGCGTGGTCAACGCCACCACCCAGGCCCAGGGCAACTACCTGGCTGTCACCACCTACGGCGGGGAGCTGACCGTCGACGCGACCCAGTCGAGCACCGGCGGTCTGGTCAGCGCGACCTCTCAGCTGGGAGACGATGACGCCCGTTTGCTGGGCGGCGCCTACGTCAACGCGTCGGCCATCTCCAACACCACCGCCCTGTACGGCGAAGGCGCCTTCCTCGAGGGGTCGATCGACCAGTCGTCCTCGGCGACTGTGCGGGCCTACAACCGGATCGAGACGCAATACATTCCGGCCGAGGCCGTGGTGGACGCCCAGGCGATCGTCAACGCCGTTCAGGCGACGAGCCTCCAGACTTCCGGACAGGACCTCGCGATCATCCAGACGTCGACCGGCGACTTCGTCGAGGCCGAGTCCAGCGCCAACTCCGGCAATGCCTGGGACCTCGCCGGGCGGGCGCGGACCAGCGCGAACCAGGCTGTGCTCTACAATCAGGGCGGATCTGTCGTGGCCTCTGCCCGGCAGGACAACACGGCCTATGTCCGCGCTGCGGCGACGACCACCGCCTATGACTACGGCCGGGCCGAGGCCCACGCCCGCGGGGCCGCCAACGAGCTGTCGGTCGGAAACAACGACATCTACGTCGAGATCGACAACGCCCAGTTCAATTCCGGCGGCGTGAACGTAACCGCCACCTTCGGCGGGACCAACGGCTACGACGTCTATGTCGGCGCCGATGCGGCCGGCAACCGGGTGACGGGCTACTCGTGCGCCGACTGCGGCGGCTACCTCGAGGCCCGCAACACCCAATCGAACTCCGGCGATGTGTCGGCGACGGCGAACACCTCGGTCGCCGGCTCGACCCGGTCGGTGATCACCGGAAGCAACGCGGTCGGGAACTCGGCCACGTTCTACGTCTCGCGGCCCGCGAATTAAACTTCCGTAACTTGAGCGGCCGTTCCGTGTCCCCGAATGGTTTCGGGGGGCGCCGGCTAACCGTTTGCGCGCCCGTCAAACCTTGACCGGCGCGGGTCCTTCGGGAGCGTCGCGCCCATCGGAAAGCACACCCCGACATGCGTTCACCCCGCAGACTGCTGCTTCTCGCCGCCGCCTCGCTGACGGTCCTCACGGCCGCCTCCCCGGCCCTTGCACAGGCGCAGGCCCAGCCCTCGGATCCGTGGCCGCAGGGCGCCAGCGACATTCCGGCCGACGCCAGCGTCCGCTTCGGGGTCATGCCGAACGGCATGCAGTACGCGATCATGCGCAACGCGACCCCGCCGGGGCAGGCGTCGTTCCGCCTGCGCATCGACGCCGGCTCGCTGATGGAGGACGAGGACCAGCGCGGCCTGGCTCACTTCATGGAGCACATGGCCTTCAACGGGACGACCAACATCCCCGAGAACGACCTGCTGCGCATTCTCGAAAGGCACGGCCTGGCCTTCGGCGCCGACACCAACGCCTACACCTCCTTCGACGAGACGGTGTACATGTTGGAGCTGCCGCGCGCCGACGAAGCCATCGTCGACGACGCCCTTCGCATCATGCGCGAGCAGGTCTCCGAAGCCCTGATGGCCCCTGACGCCATCGACGCCGAGCGCGACGTGATCGTGGGCGAACAACGGCTGCGCAATGTTCCCGCGCTGCGGGCCCTCGAAGCCCAGCTGAAGCTGCTGGCTCCGGGGCAGCGGATCTCCGAGCGCCTGCCGATCGGCAATCTGGACGTGATCCGCACCGCGCCGCGCCAGCGCTTCGTCGACTTCTATGAGGCGTATTACCGCCCGTCGCGGGCCACCTTCGTGGCGGTGGGCGACTTCGACGTGGCGGAGATGGAGGCCAAGGTCCGCGGCGCCTTCGAGAGCTGGGAGTCCAAGGCCGCTGACGGACCCGAGCCCGAACTGGGGGTGGTCCAGCCGCGCGGTCCCGAAACCCGCATCCTGGTCGAGCCGGGCGTGCAGTCGTCGATCAGCCTCGGCTACGTCCGGGCGCCCGACCGCGACCTCGACAGCGTAGCCGAGCGCCGCGACGACCTGATCCGCGGCCTCGGCCTGGCGGTGCTCAGCCGCCGCCTTGGCGAAATCGCCCGCTCGGATGACCCGCCCTTCATCAGCGCCAGCGCCTCGGAAGGCGACCTTTTCAACAGCATAGGCTCGGCCACGGTCTCGGCCGCCTTCAATCCGGGCGAGTGGAAGCGCGCCCTGGAGACGATCGAGCAGGAGCAGCGCCGCATCGTCCAGTACGGGGTCACCGAAGCCGAGCTTCGGCGCGAGATCACCGGCATTCGCACCAGCCTGGAAAACAGCGTCGCCGCGGCCGCCACCCGCCGCACCCCGCAACTGGCCGCCGGCCTTGTCGGGTCGGTCAACAGCGGCACCGTGTTCAACACTCCGCAGACCAGCCTGGACCTCTTCAACGCCGCCGTGGATGGCCTGACAGCCGAGCAGGTCAACAGCGTCCTGCCGCAGGTCTTCGCCGGCGAGGGACCGCTGGCCCTGTTCGTCAGCCCTGTCGAGGTCGAGGGGGGCGAGGCCGCGGTCACCGCCGCGCTCGAAGCCTCGCGGCAGACGCCTGTGGCCGCCCCGGCGACCCATGCCGAGCTCGAATGGCCCTACGCCACGTTCGGCACGCCGGGCACGGTCCAGGAGCGCCGCGAGATCGCCGAGGTCGGGGCCACCGTGGTCACCTTCGCCAACGGCGTCCGACTGACGGTCAAGCCGACCGATTTCCGCGACCAGCAGATTCTGGTCAGCGTGCGCACCGGCATTGGCGAACTTGGCCTGCCGACCGACCGTTCGGATCCCCAGTCCCTCGCTCCGCTCGTCTTCACCCAGGGCGGCGTCGGCGCGCTGACCGCCGACGAGATGAGCCGCGTCCTGAACGGCCGCATCTATTCGGTCGGGTTCGGCGTGGACACCGACAGCTACACCCTGTCAGGGGCGACCCGCCCCGAGGACCTGAACCTCGAGATGCAGGTGCTGGCGGCCTATCTGACCGATCCCGGCCTGCGCCCGGCGCCGTTCCAGCAGATCAAGGCTTTCTTCCCGCAGATCGTCGCCCAGCAGATGGCCACGCCCGGCGGGGCCTTCGGTCTGCAGGCTGCCGCCTTGCTGGCCAGCGGCGACAAACGCCAGGCCCTTCCCAGCGCCGAGGACATCGCCGCCTGGACGATCGAGGACCTGCGCGCCGGCCTCACCCGCGGCCTCGCCTCGGGTCCGATCGATGTCGTGGTGGTGGGCGATGTGACCGTCGAAGACGCCATTGCGGCGGTCGCCCCGACCTTTGGCGGCCTGGCGCCGCGCGGCCCCGATGCGGAGCCGGCTCCGGGCGCCACAGAAATGCGGTTCCCTGCCGGCGTGGCCGAACCGGTCCGCCTGACGCACACCGGCCCGGCGGAACAGGCGCTGGCCTACATCGCCTGGCCGACCACCGATGCCGTCGGCGACCGCACGGACGCCCGACACGCCTCGCTCCTCGCCGAGGTGCTGAAACTGCGCGTGCTCGAAGAAATCCGTGAGAAGCAGGCCCTGGCCTATTCGCCGAGCGTCAGCGCCAGCGCCTCGGACACCTTCGAGGGTTATGGCTCGATCGCCATCACGGCCCAGACGGCGGCGGACGCCCTGCCGGCCTTCTACGCCGCTGTGGACCAGATCGTGGCCGGGCTTCAGGCCGAGCCGGTCAGCGACGACGAGCTGAACCGCGCCCGCCTGCCGGTCATCGAATCGCTGCGCCGCAGCCAGGCCAGCAACGAATACTGGCTCGCCCAGCTGGCCGACGTGGCCGAACGCCCGGAAGAGGTGGAGCAGACGCTGACCCACATCTCCGATCTGGAGGCTGTCACCCCGGCCGACATCCAGCGGCTGGCCCGGCAGTACCTTCGTGCGGACACCGCCTGGAAGGCCACTGTGACCTCGTCGCAGGCCGAACCCGCCGCGGATTAGGCGATAAAAAAGGCCCCGGTCCGCAAGGACCGGGGCCAGTCGCTTCTCAGGATCGTCGGCGAGGCCGACGCTGACAATCTACGCGGCGCGCGATGACGCCGCCCTGAACGTAGACGTTCAGTTTGGCGTCAGAAAACCCTGCCGCCCACGCCGCCGTCGAGGGTGATCGAGGCGCCCGAGACAGCCATGCCAGTCTGTTCGACGATCTCCTCGCGGTATTCGGTGTAGACCTCTTCCCGGACCATGGTGAGGATCTTCACGCCGGCGCCGTAGCGACGCAGCAGCGAGCGCTCATTGCATTCACGCTCCGCCCTCTGTGGCCGGCAGTCGACCATGCCGCCCCGGCCGTGCCACAGGGCCTCGCCCTTGCGGCAATTGGCCGTCTCGCCGCGTTCGAAGTCGATGTTCCCCTCAAACTCGGCCCAGGTGTACTGCAGCCAGGTGCCGGCGAGGCAGCGATAGAGCTCGCCTTCGTAGTCTGAATAGACGTCGCGGTCCGGGCGGACCTGCGAGGCCGGGTGCGGGACGTTGCGGTCGTCGATGCAGAAGGCGCGGATCACGACCCGCTTCTCCGAGCGGCGGCGCGACTCATAGGGGACCCGGATCACCTGGCGCACGCGCGCGCCCTCGACGTTCAGCCCGTTGATGGTGGTCGGATAGGGCTGGTCGACCGTGACATAGGCCGAGCCTCCGCCCGAGACCCAGACGGCGCCCCCCGCCCGGGCGTTCAGCCCGGCGCGGCTACGGGCGCCGGCCTCGGCGCTGGCGTTGACGTTCACGTTGACATTGATGTTTCCGCCGCCGCCGCAGCACGGCGGGGCCGGCGGCTGCTCGCAGCAGGGC
>JAEZIH010000145.1 GCA_023416055.1 Pseudomonadota bacterium
CCAGGGCGCTGCCGCCCTTGTCGATCTGGAAGTCGACGCCGGTCAGCCGCCCCACGGCGTGGCCCTCCACCACCACCTCGCCGTCGGCCTCGACCTCGGCGACGGCGTCCTCGCGCACGTTCAGGGCGCGCATCAGGGCGGTGGTGCGGCGGTCGACGAAGCGCGCCGTCAGCCGCTCGTGCAGCACGTCCGACAGCCGCTCCTCCAGCGCCTTGGTGCGCTCTCGCCAGCCCTGCGGCTGGTCCAGCCAGTCAGGGCGGTTGGCGATGTAGCTGAGCGTCCGCACCCCGCTGAGGCGCGCCGACAGCTGGTCGATCTGGCCGTCGTCGCGGTCCAGGTCGGCGAAGCGCGGCGCGAACCAGTCGGCGGTCAGCCGCCCGCGCTTCCCGGTCAGGGCCTCGAAGATCTCCTTCGCCAGACGGGCGTGCTCGTCCAGCGTGGTCTTCTGGAAGTCCGGCAGCTGGCAGGCCTCCCACAATCGCATGATCGCCCCACGCGAACGCCCGACCCGCGCCACGTCCTCGTCCCGGATCAGCCGCCGCAGCAGGGTCTCGTCGAGGGCCGGCTGGGTCAGGGTCAGGCCCGGAACCCCCGGGCTGACCGTCAGCGAGCGCAGCAGGTCATTGAGAGTGTCGAAGTCCAGCCGGGCGTTGCGCCATTCGGCGGCCTCGACGGGATCGAAGCGGTGCGAGACGACCTGTTCGACCAGGTCCGGGTCCAGTTCGATCGCCTCGCCCGTCACGCCGAAGGCGCCGTCGCGCAGGTGCCGCCCCGCGCGCCCCGCGATCTGGCCGACCTCGTGGGCATGCAGCCAGCGCGTGCGCCGGCCGTCGAACTTGCGCAGGCCCGCGAAGGCGACATGGTCGACGTCCATGTTCAGGCCCATGCCGATGGCGTCGGTGGCCACCAGGAAGTCGACCTCGCCGGACTGGAACAGTTCGACCTGGGCGTTGCGGGTGCGCGGACTGAGGCTGCCCATGACCACCGCCGCCCCGCCGCGCTGGCGGCGGATCAGTTCGGCGATGGCGTAGACCTGCTCGGTGCTGAAGGCGACGATGGCGCTGCGCCGGGGGAGGCGCGTCAGCTTCTTCGAGCCGGCGTAGCTGAGGGTCGACAGCCGCTCGCGCTCGACGATCTCGACATCGGGGACCAGCGAGCGAACCAGCGGAGCCATGGTCCCGGCCCCCAGGAACATGGTCTCGTAGCGGCCGCGGGCGTGCAGCAGCCTCTGGGTGAAGACGTGGCCGCGCTCGGGGTCGGCGACCAGCTGGATCTCGTCCACGGCGAGGAACTCGACCTGCCGCTCCATCGGCATGGCCTCGACCGTGCAGACGAAATAGACCGCCCGCGCCGGGACGATCTTCTCCTCGCCCGTCACCAGGGCGACTGCGGCCGCGCCGCGCCGCTTGACGATGCGGTCGTAGATCTCGCGCGCCAGCAGCCTCAGCGGCAGGCCGATCATGCCCGAGGCGTGGCCCAGCATCCGCTCGACCGCCAGATGGGTCTTGCCGGTGTTGGTGGGCCCCAGCACCGCGACGACGCGCGAGGGGGCCAGGCCGGTGGCGCGGTCGCTCATGACAGCTGAAAGGTGGGCCGCGTCGCGCGGTTCCTCAAGCGGGGCCGCGGTGAAGATCCGATCGTAAACGCAAGCGGGGCTGCGGGCGGAACAGGGACGAAACGAATCAGGACCGAATCACCGACACGGCCCGATTCGGGATTTGTTCTCTACAAGATATTGTATCTTAAGGCCGATTAACCACAAGCCAAAACGCAGGAGGCTTTGGGGACCCGAGGCGGCGATATCGTGCGGCCGCGATTTTCGTCCCCGGCGCCGCTTCCCCCGGGCCGCATGAGCCGCTAGGTCAGCCGCCAACGGCCCCGTAGCTCAGCTGCATAGAGCAAGGCTTTCCTAAAGCCGAGGTCGGAGGTTGGAGTCCTCCCGGGGTCGCCATTGGGCTAGCGCCACTTGGATCCTTCGCCGTGCTTGCCGATGCTCGCCCATTCGGGCGGGGCGGCCTTGTGCACGAACTGCTCCGAGACCAGCCAGCCCTTGAGAGGCCGCAACACGGCCATGCAGGCGATGACCAGCAGAGGCATGGTCACCACCATGTGCACCCAGATGGGCGGGTGGACGGCGAACTCGAACCACATGAACAGGGCCATGCCGACCACGCCGACCAGGCTCATGCCGAAGAAGGCCGGGCCGTCCGCCGGGTCGGCGAAGGCGTAGGACAGGCCGCATTCGGGGCAGCTGTCGCGCAGCGTCAGGTAGCCCTTGAACACAGGTCCCTCGCCGCAGCGGGGGCAGCGGCAGCGCAAACCCGTTCGCAGGGTGCTCAGGGGGGGATATTCGGTTTCGGTTTCGGGCGGGGTCACGACGGGCGTCCTGTCAGGAAGGTGGCTGATGTCGTACCGCCGGCGTCATCGGGCAAGCGGCCGCATTGTCGCGGGAACGGTCGGACCAGCGTGGCCGTTGCGCCCGCATGACCGAAACGCTGAGCCCGGCCCTTCCCGACGACCTGGAGACGCAGATCGACCGGGTCCTGAAACAGGCCTGCGACCGGGACCTGACCTTGGCCACCGCCGAGAGCTGCACCGGCGGCCTGATCGCCTCCGTCCTGACCGACGTCGAGGGTCGTTCGCACGCCTTCGAACGGGGCTACGTCGTCTACACCAACGAGGCCAAGGCCCAGGAGCTGGACGTGCCGCCGCGCCTGATCGACCAGAACGGCGCCGTGTCCGAGCCTGTGGCGCGCGCCATGGCCGAGGGCGCCCTGCGCTGCTCGGGGGCCTCGGCGGCCGTGTCGGTGACCGGGTTCGCGGGCAGGGCGGGACCGGACGACGAGCCCGGCCTGGTGCACTTCGCCCTGGCCGCGGAGGGCGCTCCGACCGTCCACGAGGAGCACCACTTCGGCGACATCGGCCGGGGGCCGGTGCGGCTGGAATGCCTGCGCGTGGCGCTGCGTCTGCTGGAGCGGGCGGTCACCAACCGTTAACCGCGTTGAAAGGCGGCGCGCGCGAGGGTGCGCGCGCATGTCCGGGGCGTCATCCAAGCGAATCCTGCGGTCCACCGTCGCCGCCGCCGCGGCCGGCGCGGTCGCCTTTGCGCCCCTCGCGCCCCTGGCCCAGGAGGCGGGCGCGGCGCTGCAACCCGTCACGATCCGCGTCGGCGCCAATCCCGAGTTCACCCGCATCGAGTTCGCCGGCGCCATCGGCGCTCGGTCGCGGATCCGTCAGGAGGGCGACCAGGTCATCGTCCGCATCGGCGCGACCGCCGCGCCGGACGTCTCCCGCCTGAAAGTCGATCCGCCAAGGGGAGTCGAGAAGGTCGAGACCCGCGCCGTCTCCGGCGGCACCGAACTGGTCCTGACCCTGGCGCAGGGCGCCGGAGTCCGCACCGGCTCGGCCGACGGGGCGGTCTATCTGAACCTCTACGCCGTGGCGCCGGCCGCAAGGGCCGTGGCGTCTGCGGCGCCCGTTCCGGTCGTCGCCCACGCGACGGCCGGGAAGGTCAGCCTCGCCTTCCGCTGGCCCAACGCCGTGGGCGCGGCCGTCTTCCGCCGCGGCGAGGCCGTGTGGATCGTCTTCGACACCGCCGCCCGGCTGGACCTGACCGGCGCCGCCGAGCTGGGCCCGGCCTCGGACGTGCACTGGACCGCGGGGGCGGGCCACGTCGCCGTCCGCGTCGCCGCTCCCCGGGCCGCCCCGGTGTCCGCGGTCGCCAGCGGGACGACGTGGACGGTGACCATCGGCGGGCCGCCGGTGGCGACCGAGGGCGTGCGCGTAGGCCGCGACGACAGCGGCGAGCCGGCTCTCGTCGCGCGCATGGCCGGCGCGACCAAGGCTGTGTGGCTGACCGACCCGCTGGCGGGCGATCGCTTCGCCGCGGTCACCGCCCTTGCCCCCGGCAAGGGGTTCGCCGACCGCCGCCGCACCGTCGACCTGACCCTGCTGCCGACGGCGCATGGCTTGGCGATCGAGACCCCGACCACCGACCTTGCGGTTCACGCCGACGGCGATCTTGTGACCCTGAGCCGGCCGGGCGGCCTGATCCTGTCGCCGCCGTCCGCCGCCCTGGACGAGGCCGAGGCCGCCGAGGGCGCGCCGGCCCGCGCCCGCCATCCCGGCCTGATCCTCGCCGAATGGGCGGACGTGGGCCACGCAGGTTTCCCTGCGCGCTATCGCCAGCTGCAGGACGCCGCCGCAGCCGAGGCCGCGGGCGCCGGGGA
>JAEZIH010000147.1 GCA_023416055.1 Pseudomonadota bacterium
CCCCCGACCCGCGGGAGGCGGCCGCCGGACTGCTGCGCGGATCGTGGGAGGCGGCGCGGACGCGGGCGGCGCAACGGCTGGAGCACGGCCTCGGCGGGGTCGAGGTGGCCCGCCTGTACGCCGCTGCCGCCGACGACATGCTGGCCGCCCTGTGGCGTTTCGCGGCCGAGACCCTGTATCCCGCTCCCAATCCGACCGCGGCGGAGCGGCTGAGCCTGATCGCGGTCGGCGGCTACGGCCGCGGAGTGCTGGCGCCCTTCTCGGACCTGGACCTGCTGTTCTTGCGCCCGTGGAAGTCCAATCCGCGCGCCGAGCAGGTCATCGAATTCATGCTCTACGTCCTGTGGGACCTGGGCGTGAAGGTCGGCAGCGCGGTGCGTTCGGTCGACGAATGCCTGGCCCTGGCGAAGACCGACATGACCGTGCGCACGGCCCTGCTGGAGGCGCGGCCGCTCGCCGGCGACCCGGAGCTGACGGAGCAGTTCATCGCCCGCTTCCGGGCCATGGTCGCCAAGGCCGACCCGCGGCCGTTCATCGCCGCCAAGCTGGAGGAACGCGACGTCCGTCACCAGAAGACCGGGGCCGTGCGATATCGCGTCGAGCCCAATGTCAAGGACGGCAAGGGCGGCTTGCGCGACCTCAACACCCTGTTCTGGATCGCCCGCTCGCTGGCCCCCGACAGCCCGCTGGGCGCGCGGGTGATGGATGATCTGCTGACCCCGCGCGAGCGGCGGACGTTCGAGGAGTCCTTCGACTTCCTGTGGCGCACCCGGGCGCACCTGCACCTGATCGCCGGGCGGGCCGAGGAAAAGCTGACCTTCGACCTGCAGCCCGAGGTGGCGCGGCGGATGGGCTGGCGCGGGCGCGGCGACGAGCCGGCGGTGGAGCGGTTCATGCGCCGCTATTTCATCGTCGCCCGCGATGTCGGGGCCCTGACCCGCGCCCTGTCGGCCAAGCTGGAGGCGCGACAGCAGAAACCGACCCTGAGCCTGTCTCGGCTGATCCGCGGCCGCCGCCGCAGGCTGGGTGTCGAGGGTTTCGTGGAGGAGGGCGGGCGGCTGTCGGTGACCGGTCCCGAGGTGTTCGCGGCCGCGCCGGAGAAGCTGCTGATCCTGTTCCGCACCGCCGACGAGCACGACCTGGACCTGCACCCCGACGCCTTTTCGGCGGTCAGCCGCTCGCTGCATCTGGTGACGCCATCGCTGCGGCGGGACCCGGAGGCGACGCGGGCCTTCCTCGACATCCTGGCGCATGGCCAGCGGCCCTACCGGGTGCTGACCCTGATGAACGAGACCGGCCTTCTGGGCCGCTTCCTGCCCGAGTGGGGGCGGATCGTCGGCCAGACCCAGTTCAACATGTACCACGCCTATACGGTGGACGAGCACACCCTGCAGGCGATCGGCATCATCAACGACATCCAGCGCGGCAAGCTGAAGGCCGACCATCCGAACGCCAGCGAGGTGGTGCACCGCATCGACGACTTCGAGGCGCTGATGCTGGCCATGCTGCTGCACGACGTCGGCAAGGGCGGCGACCGCGGGCAGCTGGAGGACGGGGCGATAGCGGCGCGAAGGGCCTGCTCGCGGCTCGGCCTGGACCCGCGGCGGATCGAGTTCGTCGTCTGGCTGGTGCGCAACCACCTGGCGCTGAGCGACTACGCCCAGAAGCGGGACGTGTCGGATCCCGAGACGGTGCGGGCGTTCACCGAGCTGGTCGGCGATCCGGAGCGGCTGCGCACCCTGCTGATCCTCACCGTGGCCGACATCCGCGCCGTCGGGCCGGGGGTGTGGAACGGCTGGAAGGGCCAGCTGATCCGCGAACTGTACCAGCAAACGGAGCGGGTCTTCCGCGGCGAGGCGCTGGAGTGCGCTGATCCGCTGAACGACCATCCGGAGCTGATGGCGCGGGCGCGGGCGGAAGGGGCGGCGGTCGCCGTCCTGCCGGCGGAGGAGGAGGAAGCGACGGCGACGCGGGTGGCGGTGGCGGCCAGCGACCGCACCGGCCTGTTCGCCGTGCTGGCCGAGGCCCTGGCGGGGGCCGGCGCGGACGTTGTCGGGGCGCGCGTCGCCACCGCCGAGGACGGGGCCGTGCTGGACGTGTTCGAACTGCAGGACGGAGCGGGGGCGCCGTACGGCGAGGCGGAGCCGCGGCGACTCGACCGACTTGTGAGGCGGCTGGAAGCGGCGGCCCGCGGCGAGGCCATCCGCACCTCGCCGCCGCCGGCGCCCTACAATCCCCGCCGCGCCGCCTTCGATGTCCGTCCGACCACCATCATCGACCTGGAGCAGAGCCCCGCAGCGGCGGTGATCGAGGTGTCGGGGGCCGACCGGCCCGGCCTGCTGGCCGACCTGGCGCGCGTGCTGGCCGCCGCTGGCCTGTCGATCCGCTCGGCCCACATCGCCGGCTTCGGCGAGCGGGCGGTGGACAGCTTCTACGTCGTCGACGCGGACGGGCGGAAACCGTCCGCCGGGCCTGAGCTGGAGCGGCTGCGGGCCGAGCTGGAGGCGGTTCTGGACCACAAGGAGGCCGGCGGTCCCCGCCACGCCGCCCCCGTCCGCGCCAGCCTGCGCGACGTCTCGGAAGTGGGGCGGCTGAGCCCGCCCAACCGTCCCGTATCGCGCAGCGCTGAAGCAGGCTAAGGCGCTGACATGGCCGAAAAGACTCCGCCCGCCGCAGACCCGATCGAACCCGCCCCGGCCGTGCCCTCGGCCTCGGGGACGTCCGAGCCGCTGGTGCAGCCGCCGGCCTCGGCGACGACGGCCCGCAAGGGCGGCGGCATGATGCGCAACTCGGCGGTGTTCAGCGGCCTGACCCTGGTCAGCCGCTTTGTCGGTTTCGCTCGCGACGTGGTCATCTCGGCGGCGCTGGGGGCCTCGGCGGGCCCGGCGGCCGACGCCTACAACACGGCCCTGAACTTCCCCAACCTGTTCCGCCGCATCTTCGCCGAGGGGGCCTTCGCCGCCGCCTTCGTGCCGGCCTATTCGCGCACCCTGCAGACCGACGGCGAGGAGGTGGCCGACAAGGTCGCGACCGACGCCCTCGCGGCCGTGGCCTTCGCCACCGTGGTGCTGACCGTGCTGGCCCAGCTGGCCATGCCGTGGCTGATGACGGTGATCAACGTCGGCTTCCTCGACGACCCCGCGCGTTTCAAGCTGGCGGTGGTCCTGACCCAGATCACCATGCCCTACCTGCCGTGCATGGCCATCGCGGCCC
>JAEZIH010000155.1 GCA_023416055.1 Pseudomonadota bacterium
GACGGCGGCCAGCAGCAGATGTCTCATGTGCCGATCCTCCCGGCCCGCATCCCGGCGCAGCGCCGGGACGACGTCAAGCCGCCTCGAAAGTCAGCGGAGCGCCCCAGAACTGGCTGACCAGATCCGACTGCGGGCCCGGCTTGCCGGTGGTCAGGAAGTCGCGTCGTCCCGAACCGCCCAGGCTGTACTCGGGATGGCGTTCGAAATACCGCTGCAGCGCCTCCGCCACGGCCGTCGGCTGGTGGATCACCGGCGTCCCCTCCGGCAGGGCCGCGGCGAACAGGTCGGCGACGATCTCGTAGTGGGTGCAGCCGAGAATGGCCTTGTCCGGGTGACGGCCGATGCGGCGGCGCAGGGCGTCGACGTGGTCGTTGACCACCACCTTCAGCTCCTCGGCCGGCGCGCCCAGCTCGATCAGCCCCGCCAGACCCGGGCACGCCTCGGAGAACACCGCCAGGTCCTCGCGCCGCTTGTCGATCTCGATCTCGTAGACCCGGCTGATGGCCGTGGCGGCGGTGCAGAAGACGCCGGTGATCTCGATCGCCTCCTTCTTCTCGCCCTCCATCCGGTCGCGCTCGGCCTCGTAGGTCCACGGATGTCCCGTGGCGGCCTCGATGGTCGGGACGATGATGCCGAGGATGTTGACCGGTCTGCCGTAGCGCTCGCGCAGCGACGGCGCCCAGGTCTGCTGCAGCCGGCGCAGGGCGATGGCCGAGGCGGTGTTGCAGGCCAGCACGATCAGATTCGCCCCGGCCTCGAACAGCCGCTCGCAGCCCCGGCGGGTCAGCTCGACGATCTCCTCGCCGCCGCGGCCGCCATAGGGGGCGTTGGCCTGGTCGGCCAGGTAGATGAAATCGCGCTCGGGGAACCGCTGCGTCAGCTCGCGGTGCACCGTCAGCCCGCCCACGCCGGAGTCGAATACGCCTATCGCCATGGCGCGCGCTTTAGACGCATGCCCCGGCGGCGTCCACGCCAACGACGACAGTCTGTTCAGGTGACAGTCAGAGGCGTCTGGGCCTAGGTAGGGAGGAACACCCCTGCAGACGGAGTCCTGTCCATGCACCGACGCCAGCTACTCATCGCCGGAGGCGGCCTGTTCGCCCTGTCGGCCTGCGCCTCGAACGGCGTCGATTTCGTCGGCGGCTCGCCGCCCGCGCTCGAGGAAGACGCCCGTATCGCCCGCGCGCTCCTGCCGTCACAGACGCCGCGAGCCGAGCTTCTGCAGCCGTGGACCGGTCCCTACGGCGGCGTGCCCCCGTGGGACAAGGTCACCGCCGCCAAGCTGCGCGAGGCCATCATCGAGGGCATCGAACTGCAGCGCGCCGACATCCGGGCCATCGCCGACAATCCCGAGCCGCCGACCTTCGCCAACACCCTGGTCGCCTACCAGATGGCCGGCGAAGCGCTGGACCGCGCCACCTCCCTCTACGGGGTGATGGTCCAGAACATCGGCTCCGAGGACTACCAGGCCGTCGATCGCGAGGTGTCGCCGCTGCTGTCGGCCGCGGGCGACGAGATCATCTTCGACGAACGCCTGTTCGCCCGCATCAAGGCGGTCGCGGACGGCGCCGCCGCGGCCGGGCTCAACCCCGAGCAGACGCGCGTCGCCGAGCGCACCCGCAACGCCTTCGTGCGCAACGGCGCGGCCCTCGACGCCGCCGGCAAGGCGGAGCTGGGGCGCATCAACACCGCCCTGTCGAACGCCTTCACCAGCTTCAGCCAGAAGGTCGTCGCGGACGAGAACACCTTCACCCACATCCCGAACGACGCGGGGGTCGCCGGCCTGCCGGCCTCGAACAAGGCGGCGGCGGCCGCCGCGGCGCGGGCCCGCAACGTCAGCGGCTACGCCATCGTCAACACCCGCTCGAGCGTGGATCCCTTCCTGTCGTTCGCCGACGACCGCGGCCTGCGCGAGCAGGTCTGGCGCAAATTCGTCAACCGCGGCGACAACGGCGACGCCAACGACACCAATGCCGTCATCGCCGAGATCGTGAAGCTGCGCGCCCAACGCGCCCGCCTGCTGGGCTTCGCCCACCATGCCGAGTGGCGCATGCAGGACACCATGGCCAGGACCCCGGCCGCGGCCATGGACCTGATGAACCGGGTCTGGGCCCCGGCCAAGGCGCGGGTCGTCGAGGAAGTGGCCGACATGCGCGCCATCGCCGGCCACGACATCGAGCCGTGGGACTATCTGTACTACGCCGAGAAGGTCCGGAAGCAGAAGTACGACCTCGATCAGAACGAGCTGAAGCCCTACTTCGAGCTCAACAACGTCCGCGCCGGCTCGTTCGAGATGGCCCGTCGGCTGTACGGCTTCACCTTCGAGAAGCTGGCCCCGGGAACCGTGCCGGTCTTCCATCCGGACGTGACCGTCTATGAGGTCAAGGATCACGGTCGCCACGCCGGCCTCTACTACGCCGACGACTACGCCCGGCCGGGCAAGCGCTCGGGCGCCTGGATGACGACCTACCGGTCCTATTCCACCTACGACGGCGTCAGGAACGTGCTGGCCTCGAACAACAACAACTTCATCAAGGCCGACGGCGACGATCCGATCCTGATCTCGCTGGACGACGCCCAGACGCTGTTCCACGAATTCGGCCACGCCCTGCACTATCTGTCGTACCGGGTCACCTATCCGGCCCTGGGCGTCACGCCGCGCGACTACGTCGAGTACCCGTCGCAGGTGCACGAGCACTGGGTGCTGAGCCGGCCGATCCTCGACGGCTACATGAAGCACGTCGAGACGGGGCAGCCGATGCCGCAGTCGCTGGTGGACAAGATCGAGGCTTCGTCGACCTTCAACCAGGGCTATGACACGGTCAGCTACCTGTCCTCGGCCCTGGTCGACATGGACCTGCACACCCGCGCCGATCCGCCGACCGACATCGACGCCTTCGAGCGCGAGAGCCTGGCCCGCATCGGCATGCCGAAGGAGATCGTGATGCGGCACCGCCTGCCGCAGTTCAATCATCTGTTCACGTCGGATTCCTACTCGGCGGGCTATTACAGCTACCTGTGGTCCGAGGTCATGGACGCCGACACCTGGGCCTATTTCGAGGAGTCGGGCGACGTCTTCAATCCGGACATCGCCGGCCGCTACAAGGCGATCATCCTGTCCGAAGGCAACTCCTCCGACCGCGGCGAGGCCTACCGCCGCTTCCGCGGCCGCGACCCGGACGTGACGGCCCTGCTGAAGGTCCGGGGTTTCCCGACCAACTGACGACGGGGGGCCCGGCGGCGCGCTCCGCCGGGCCCTTTACCGGTCAGGCCACGGTAAAA
>JAEZIH010000159.1 GCA_023416055.1 Pseudomonadota bacterium
TCGCCGGCCTGGCCGGGTCGCGTTCGGGCGCGGTGGACCGGGCGGGGGCGGCGGGCGCCGCGGCGGCGACCCGGGTGCAGGGCGACCGGCCCATCGACCTGGTGCTGCTGTTCCGCAACGGACGCACCTGGCTGGGGCCGTTCGCCCTGGCGCCGGCGCCGAAGCTGTTCTGATGCTGGTCGAGCCCCCGGAGGATCCGACGCGGCTGGCGCAGGACGAGGCCGTCGTCCGCGCCGTGCGGGCCCGGCTGGCGGGCGGTCCGCGCGCCACGCCCGACGCCGAGGCCCTGGCGCTCAGGGAGCTGCTGAAAGGTCTGTCGCCCGCGGAGACGGCGGCGGTGCGGGCGGTGCTGGGGCGGATCGACGCCGGCCACGGCGCGCCCCTGATCGTCTGGGGCCCGGCCAGCCAGGTCATCGCCGCCGACCGCTACGGCCTGACGGCGCGCATGGCGGCCACGCCGGAGGCGGCGTTGAAGGCGGTGCGCGAAGGCGGGCGGGCGCTGATGGATTTGACCGCGGCCTCGGCCTGGTGGGGGCGGCTGCTGGCCGAGCCTGAGCTGCGCGTGGTCGCCGCCCTGCCCGACAGCCGGACGACCCATCCTCGGGCGCTGATGGTGCAGCGCGCCGCGCCGGGCCCCACCGGCGACGACCGCACCTTCTGGACCACCGACAGCCCCCTGCCCGCAGCGCGGATCGTCTCGGCTCTTGGCATGGGCGGACTGGCCGCCAGCCCTCTGATCGCGGCCGGCGGGTTGAAGCTGTTCGCCCTGGCGGGCTATGTGCAGGCCCAGGACGGGCGGCTGGACGACGCGCCCGGCGACCTGCGCGGCGTGATCGGCGCCGCGCCCCTATTCTGACCCCAGGGAATTCCGCATGACCGACGCCTCCGCGCCCGCGCCCAAGCCCGGCATCCTCGACATCGCCCCCTACGTGGGCGGCAAGTCGCGCATCGAGGGCGTCGCCGAGCCGATGAAGCTGTCGTCCAACGAGAACATGCTGGGCGCCGGACCGAAGGCGCGCGAGGCCTTCGGGGCGGCGGTGCGCAACATCCACATCTATCCGGACGGCCGAGCCTCAAAGCTGCGTCAGGCGGTGGCGGACCACCACGGGCTGGAGCCGGAACGGCTGATCTTCGGCAACGGCTCGGACGAGGTCTTCGCCCTGCTGAACCAGACCTATCTGACGCCCGGCGACAACATCGTCACCGGCCAGTACGGCTTCCTCGCCTACCGCATCTCGGCCAGGGCCAACCAGGCCGAGGTCAAGCTGGCGCCGGAGCCGCAGTTCAAGGCGACGCCGGAGGCCCTGCTGGAGCAGGTCGATGAGCGCACCCGCATCGTCTACGTCTCAAGCCCGTCGAACCCGACCGGCAGCTACAACACGGCCGAGGAGATCCGCCGCCTGCACGAGGGGCTGCGGCCGGACATCCTGCTGGTCATCGACGAGGCCTACGCCGAATACGTGACCGAGCCGGACTGGGAGACCAGCTTCGGCCTCGCCCGCGACAGCGAGAACATCGTCGTCACCCGCACCTTCTCCAAGATCCACGGCCTCGGCGGCCTGCGCATCGGCTACGGCTATGCGCCGCTGAAGGTGGCCGAGGCGGTGGACCGCATCCGCCTGCCGTTCAACGTCTCGGTGCCGGGCATCGAGGCGGCGGTGGCCGCGCTGGGCGACGAGGCGCACCAGCAGGCCTCGCGTGAGCTGATCCACACCTGGCGGCCGCGCATGACCCAGGCCATCCGCGGCTTCGGCTTCGAGGTCCTGCCGTCGGCGGGCAATTTCGTGCTGGTCCGCTTCAGGGACGGCGAGCAGGCGCAGAAGGCCAACGACTACCTGAACTCCAAGGGCGTGATCGTGCGACCGGTCGGCGGCTACGGCCTGCCCGAGGCGCTGCGGATCACCATCGGCACCGAGGACCAGAACCGCGCCGTGCTGGACGCTCTCAGCGAGTTCGCCGCGGCCTGACCGGCGTCAGCCGACCCGGCCGCACCGGTCGCGGGCGCAGTCGAGATAGCACTGCGTCCAGCCCGGCCCGCCGCCCGGATTGGTGACGTAGCAGCGGTACTGGCACTCCATGTAGCAGAACTCGTTCCTCTGCTTCGGCCCCTCGGGGGCCTGGGCCGCGGTGGCCGTAGCCATGGCGGCGGCGAGAACCGTGATGCTGAACAGCCTGCGCATTCGCATACCCTCCGTATCCGAGGGGGTAAGCGCCGCCGGTTGGGCCGGGTTCCGGGCGAAGAGGGTTAACTAGTTGCGCCGGAAAATGCGGCTGGCGCCCCAGCCGGTGAAGGCGGCGAGCAGGACGCAGAGCACGCCGTAGGTCCATGGCCGGCGATGAGCGAACTCGAAGATCTCCCGCTCGACGCCGACCTTCTCGACGGTCAGGGTGAGGTTGGAGACCGAGACCGGCTCGCCCTCCTGGAACAGCCAGACCTCGGCGAAATACTGGCCGGTCGGGGCGACGGCGGGCAGTTCGATTTCGGCGCGGAACAGGCCGCGGTCGACGAAGCGGACGCCATCCGGATCGGTGTTGTAGAGGGCCGCCGCCTCGCGCAGGCGGATCACCGCCCGGCGCCAGTCGAGGTAGTCCTCGCCGAGGCGGCTGATGACCACGTCGCGCACGCCGTAGCGGGTGACGGTGCGGCTCTCCTCGGGCGCATTGATGCGCAGGTGATCGACTCCCACGCCGAGGCGGCGCAGCTGGCCGAAATCGGCGATGTCGCCCAGCGGCCGGGTCGAGGCGGTCATGTAGAAGCCCGGCGCGCCCTCGAAGACGACCGGCCGGCTGTTCAGCCAGACGCCCATGTTGCGGGTCTTCTTGACCAGGCGGACCGGGGCGTCCGGGCCGCGCACCACCACGACCACGTCGGTTGGGTCGTCGCCCGGATTGAAGACCGCGCCGTAGAGGACGATCGAGGCCCCCCGGAAGCTGGAGTCGACGCTCACCCGGGCATTGGTCAGGGCGGCGGCGACGCGCAGCTCGCCCTGGGTCGCGGCCGAGCGTTCCGGAGCTGTGGCCTCGACGGCGGGGGGCGGGGGCGGCAGGGCCTGGATCATTCGGCCACCCCCGGCGCGAAGCCGAACAGGTCAGATGGACGCACGAACAGCTCCAGCCCCATCTGGATGCCCACGAGCAGGACGATCAGGCCGAGGACGGCGCGCAGTTCTTCGGCGCGGAACCGGCCGGACCAGCGGGCCCCGTATTGTGCTCCGACCACGCCGCCCAGCAGCAGGATGGTCGACAGCACGATGTCCACCGTCTGGTTGCGCCCCGCCTGCAGTATGGTGGTCATGGCAGTGGTGATGATGATCTGGAACAGGCTGGTGCCGACCACCACGCTGGCCTTCATGCGCAGGACGTAGAGCATGGCCGGGACCAGGATGAAGCCGCCGCCCACGCCCATGATGGCCGAAAGGACGCCCGCGAAGGCGCCAAGGGCGAAGGGCGGAATGGCGCTGATGTAGAGGCCCGAGCGGGGGAAGCGCATGCGCAATGGCAGGCCGTACAGCCACAGCGGCCGGCGGCGCTCGCGGTGCGGGACGACCTCGCCGCGCACCCGCCGCAGGATCTGGCCCAGGCTCTCGTACAGCATCTGGGTGCCGATGGCCCCGAGGAAGATGAGGTAGGAGAGGGCGACGGCGAGGTCGGCCTGGCCGAGCAGGCGCAGGTAGCGGAACAGCTCCACCCCCAGCAGGGCGCCCAGCACCCCGCCGCCCGCCATGACCCCGCCGATGCGGTAGTCGACAGCCTTCTGGCTGGTGTAGCTGATCACCCCCGAGGTCGAGGAGGCGACGACATGGCTCGCCTGGCTGGCCACGGCGACCGAGGGCGGAATGCCGAGGAAGATCAGGATCGGGGCCATGAGGAAGCCGCCGCCGATGCCGAACAGTCCGGACACGAAGCCGACCACCGCCCCCAGCAGAACCAGGAGCGGCCAGTTCACCGAAACCTCGGCGATCGGCAGGTAGATATCCAAAGGACCCGCCTTCGGCTGAAACTGAGGCAAGGCGCCGGAGCGGCGACGGTGATCGTGTCCTAGACGCAGTCCGCGGCTGCCGCCACCGTATGCGCCGTAAAGGCTAGCCGAACCGCCGGATCAGGCCAGCGGTTCCACCTGGAAGGCGTCCGCGGCGGCGCGGGCCGCGCCGCGCTCGGCGGCGGGCAGGCCCGCCTTCAGGCGGTCGACCGACGCCTGGGCGTCGCCATCCCCGGCGCGCGCGGCGATCAGGTACCACTTGTAGGCCTCGGGCAGGCTGGCCTGGATGCCTTCCTCGCCGCTCTCGTACAGCTTGGCGACGTTGAACTGACTGTCGACGAGACCGCGTTCGGCCGCCCGCAGCAGCCAGGTCAGCGCCTCGCCGGCGTTCCGCGGGGCGCCCACGCCCTCGAACAGGTACATGCCGTAGTTGTGCATCGCCTGCGGGTCGCCGGAGTCGGCGGCGCGGCGCATCCAGTCGCGGGCCTGGACGGGATCGGCCGCCAGGCCGGCTGCGCCGTTCTCATACAGGGTGGCGAGGTGCACCTGGGCGGGAGCGAAGCCCAGGCGGGCGGCTTCCTTGAGGGTGTCCACGCCGACGGCTTCGCCGTCGTCCAGCTGTTGCACCGCCTGGCGGTACAGTTCGCCGCCGCGGGCCCTGTCCTCGGGGGTGGGCTGGGCCGGAACCGCGGCGAGGGCGGCGGTCAGGCCGACGCCGTCTTCTCCACCGCCGGTGAAGCCCGGCACAGCCAGCGCCGAGCCGGTCAGCTCGTTGAACGCGACCGCGCCGCCGGCGGTCAGCAGCACGGCTACGGCCGAGGCCCCGAGCGCCTTGCGGATGGTGTCGCCGCCCTTGGAGGCCTGCTTGTCCAGCCGCTCCTGCAGCCGGGACTTGCCGCCGCGCTTGAGGCCGAAGCCCGATCGGGCCGGGGCTTCCTCGGGCGCGGCCATGGCGGCGCGGGCGGCGTCGATCGCCTGACGGGTCGACGAGGCCCGCCCCTGGGCGGCGGCGGCGCGCAGGGCGCGAGGATCGACAAAGTCCGTCTCGGCGGCGAACTCGTCGCCCCCGGCGTCAAAGGCTTCCGGGGCGGTGGCGGCCAGCGCGTCCGAGACATCGGCGCCGCCAAAGCCCTGGCCGAAGGCCGGCTGGGCCGGCGC
>JAEZIH010000160.1 GCA_023416055.1 Pseudomonadota bacterium
CGCCGGACGGCTGAAGGCGGTGCTGAAAGCGCTGGATCTCGATCCCGGCGATGGGACCGGGGACGACGCCTCCGACGAGCCCGGAGAGGACCAGCCGGAAGAGCAGCAGCAGGACGCGGCCGACGAGCAGGACGAGGAGGAGGACGCGGGCGGGGGCGAGGGCCAGTCGATGGACGGCTCGACCGAGGACCAGACCTCGGGCGACCAGCGCGACGCCCGCCCCGACGGGGCCCCGGCGGAACCAGACGGCGAGGCCTCGGACGAGGGGCCGGAGCTGAACGAGGGCGCCCTGCCCAACCGCCAGCAGACCGCCGACGACGGCCGGGCGGTCGACGCCTATCGCGTCTTCACCACCGCCCACGACGAGGTCGTCGACGCGGCCGAGCTGTGCGATCCGAACGAGCTGGAGCGGCTGAGGTCGCTGCTGGACCAGCAGCTGACCGCCCTGTCGTCGGTGGTGGCGCGGCTGGCCAACAAGCTGCAGCGGCGGCTGCTGGCGCAGCAGAACCGCAGCTGGATGTTCGATCTCGAGGAAGGGGTGCTGGACACGGCGCGGCTGACGCGGGTGATCACCGATCCGACCAGCCCGCTGAGCTTCAAGGCCGAGAGCGAGAGCCCGTTCCGCGACACGGTCGTGACCCTGCTGCTGGACAACTCGGGCTCGATGCGCGGACGGCCGATCATGGTGGCGGCGGTGTGCGCCGACATCCTGGCGCGGACGCTGGAGCGCTGCGGGGTCAAGGTGGAGATCCTCGGCTTCACTACCCGCGCCTGGAAGGGCGGTCAGAGCCGGGAAGCGTGGATCAGCGCCGGCAAGCCGGCCAATCCCGGTCGCCTGAACGACCTGAGGCACATCATTTACAAGGCGGCCGACGCGCCGTGGCGGCGGGCCAAGAAGAACCTTGGCCTGATGATGCGCGAGGGGCTGCTGAAGGAGAACATCGACGGCGAGGCCCTGACCTGGGCGCACGAGCGGCTGCTGGGGCGGCCCGAGGCGCGGCGCATCCTGATGGTCATCTCGGACGGCTCGCCGGTCGACGACTCCACCCAGTCGGCCAATGCGGCCCTGTATCTGGACAAGCACCTGCGGCAGGTGATCGCGGAGATCGAGGGCCGCTCGCCCGTCGAGCTGATCGCCATCGGCATCGGCCACGACGTGACCCGATGGTACCGCAGGGCCCTGACCATCGTCGACGTCGAACAGCTGGCGGGCGCCATGATCGAGAAACTGGCCGAGCTGTTCGACAGCGAACCCAAGGCGGCGACCCCGACGCGTCGGAGACGTGCGGCATGATGCGGAGACTGACGGCCCTCGCGGCGGCGCTGGCGCTGTCGGCCTGCGCCACCGCGGGACCGGTTCCGGAGTGGCGCGACGCCGGCGACGGCTGGACGGCCGCGGCCGCTCAGGCCCGGACCATCGGCCTGGGCGTGCCGGGCGGGGCCCTGCTGGCGCAGGGGGTGAGCTTCGCGGGCGGGATCGAGATCGTGCTGACGCCGGACTCGCCGCTGCACAGCCTGTCGGACCTGAAGCTGACCGACGGCCGCGATTTCGTCTCGGTGACCGACGCCGGCGACCTCGTGCGGGGCCGGCTGCGGCTGGACGGCCGCGGGCGGCTGACGGGGGTCGAGGCGCTGCGCTTCCGGCGGCTGACGCTGGAGGACGGGTCGCCGATCACGGAGAAGGTCGACGGCGACGCCGAGGGCCTGTTCCTGGGGCCGCAAGGCGAAGTGGCGGTGTCGTTCGAGCGTCGTCACCGGCTGTGGTCCTACGGTCCGCTGGACGCCCTGGCGGCGCGGCCGACGCCGCTGGCCGCGCCGGAAATGAGCTTCGGCCCGAACGACGGGATGGAGGGCATCTCGATCGCGCCCGGCGGCTGGCGCGTGGCCGGCGAGAGCGGCGGGGTCTGGGACTGCGCCCCGGCCGGCTGCCGCGAAGTGGTCGCCCCGCCGGCGGAGCCGATCGCCGACAGCGACTATCGCATCACCGGCATGGATCTGGACCCGGACGGCCAAGGCTTCTGGGTCGTGGAGCGCCTGTTCCGCGCACCGGCCGACGTGCGCGGCCGGGTCCGACGCATGGCGGCGGACGGGACGACGGGGCCGGTGCTGGTCGAGCTGAGCCTGCCGTCGACGGTCGACAATTTCGAAGGCGTCGCGGTGACGCGCCACGGCGACCGCGTGCGGCTGTACATACTGTCGGACGACAACAGCAATCCGCTGCAGCGGACGCTGCTGCTGGCGTTTGATGTCAACATAGGCAGTAGGCAGTAGGCAGTAGGGAAGCGACAAGGTATGCGGGCGTCCGCCAATCCCCGTTACTGCCTACTGCCTATTGCCTACTGCCTGCGTCCTATACCCGCTCGCTGATCCTGATCGCCGCCTTGCACCCCGCCTTGATGACGGCGCTGAGCAGGCCGTAGCCGGGGGCGTCGCGGCTGCCGTGGGCGACGGCGTGGTCGTGGTGGGCCAGTTCCTCGTCGCGGAATTTCGTCAGCTCGGCGGCGAGATCTGGATCGCGTTCGCGCAGCTCCGCGATCTGGTCGGCGTAGTGCTCCTCGATGACCGCCTCGACCGCCTCGGTGCAGGCGTGGGCGGCCTTCTCGCCCAGCAGGGCGGTGCCGGCGCCGAGGCCGAGGGCGGCGAGGCGCCAGACGGGGGTCAGGAGCGTGGGACGCACCCGCTCGGCGTTCAGCAGGGCCTCGAAGCGGGCGAGGTGGACGGCCTCCTGCTGCTGCATCTCGCCCATGTCGGCGGCGATGGCGGCCTTGCCGGGGCGGCCTTCGAACACCGCCTTCTGGGCGCGGTAGATGTGCACGGCGGCGTATTCGCCGGCGTGGTCGACACGGAGGATTTCGGCGCGGCGGCGACGGCTGGCGCCGCGGCCCGGATGCGACAGGCGGGCCGGTCGGGCGGCCGGTTCAGGGGCGGGGGGCACGGGCATCCTTGGGCCTCTTGGCGGCGAGCAGGCTGAACACGGCCAATGCCGCCGAGATCAGCGCGTTCCATCCCGCCATCGATAGCCCCCATCCGGCCGGGAAGCGCCACGTCACCGCGTCGCAGTAGACCGGCGCCTGGACCGGCGCCGTGCCCATGGCCAGGGCCGCGAGGCTCTCGAGGCTGACCTCGCCGCCGCCCATGCAGGTCGCCGGCAGCTCCCACCAGCCGTTCTCGCCGCCCATGTGGAAGACCGCCGTCACCGCGCCGGTGGTGAAGACCACGGCCAGCAGGAAGGCGGCGATGCGCGGGGTGCCGCGGCTGCCGCGGCTGACCAGGTGCCACAGGGTGGCGATCAGGGCGATGGCGACGGCGCCCCAGTAGACCTCGCGCTGCTTGAGGCAGAGGTTGCACGGGGCGAGGCCGCCGAACTGCTCGAAGGCGTGGGCGGCGCCCAGCAACGCCAGCGAGGCGGCCAGGGCGAAGGCGGTCCACCACCGCGTCAGGAGTCGGTACAGGCCTCTCATCGGACGACGTTCATAGCGGGGGACGGCGACGCCGTCGATGCGCCTCGCCTAGAGCAGGAACTTGACCGCCACGACGGCCCCGACCAGCACGGCGACGCCGATGATGGTCCACAACGCCAGCCGCTTCTCGATGATCGCCCAGGCGGCCGGGCCCCAGCGCTTCAGAATCCACGCCTCGATGAAGAAGCGCCCGCCGCGGGTGACGACGCAAAGGCCGACGAAGAGCGGGAAGTTGAACTTGAGGATGCCCGAGGCGATGGTGATCAGCTTGAAGGGGAAGGGCGTCAGGCCCTTGGCGAGGATGATCCAGGCGCCCCACTGGTCGAACATGGCCTTGGACGCCTCATAGGTGTCGGCCTTGCCCAGGAAGGCGAGGATGGCCAGACCCACGTCGGTCAGGAAGTAGCCGATGGCGTAGCCGAGGATGCCTCCGAGGACGGAGGCGATGGTGCAGACGGCGGCGTAGAAATAGGCGCGCTCGGGCCGGGCGATGATCATCGGCGCCAGCATCACGTCTGGCGGGATGGGGAAGACCGAACTTTCCGCGAAGGACACCACCGCGAGGGCGGGCGTGGCGTGACGGCTGCGGGCCAGCGAGAAGACCCAGTCGTAAAGCTTGCGAAGCAAATTCATTCCCCGGCGGCGATCCTTCGCCTCTAGCAGGAGCGACGCTCGGGCGCACCTGCCGAAACAGGCCGTGAGTCGCCGTCGCGGCCATCGGTCGCTATATGGGGCGGCCTGTCGCCTCTCCCCGGGACCGGAAGACATCATGCGCTATCTCCACACCATG
The DNA here is from genome assembly GCA_023416055.1 of Pseudomonadota bacterium. GTDB lineage: Bacteria > Pseudomonadota > Alphaproteobacteria > Caulobacterales > Caulobacteraceae > Brevundimonas. The sequence goes on from JAEZIH010000160.1 coordinate 4,252, forward strand.
GTCCGCGTGTCGGACCTCGACGCCTCGCTGCGCTTCTGGTGCGACCTGCTGGGGCTGGAGGAGGTGCGCCGCATGGATGATGAGGCCGGGCGCTACACCCTGGTCTTCCTCGCCGCTCCGAAGGACCGGGCCCGGTCCGAGGCCGAGCGGTCGCCCGAGGTCGAGCTGACCTACAACTGGGACCCCGAGGAGTACGGCGGCGGCCGCAATTTCGGGCACCTGGCCTACAAGGTCGACGACATCTACGCCGCCTGCCGGCGGTTGATGGACGGCGGGGTGGTCATCAACCGGCCGCCGCGCGACGGGCGCATGGCCTTCGTCCGCTCGCCGGACGGAATCTCGATCGAACTGCTGCAGGAGGGCGAGCCGCGGCCGCCCGCCGAGCCGTGGGCCTCCATGCCCAACACCGGGAGCTGGTAAGCTGAACATTCGCATCTCCGCCGCCCTGGCGATGATCGCCACGGCCCTGACCGCCTGCGCCTCGACCTCCGAGACCCATCCCTCGCGCACCGCCACCGAACAGCTGCTGGTGGCGCGAGCCGCCGACCGCGCCGTCGAGGGGCTGACCCTGCCGATCCCGCGCGGCTCCAAGGTCTATGTCGACGACACCTATTTCCGCGCCGAGAACGCGCCCTATGCGGTCAGCGCCATCCGCGGGGCCCTGTCGGAGGCCGGCTATTTCCTGGCGCCGTCGAAACAGGAGGCGGCGGCGGTGCTGGAGCTGCGCGCCGGGGCCCTGTCGCTGGAGCAGATGCGGCGGGTGTTCGGCGTGCCGGAGATGCGGGTGCCGATCAACGACAGCTTCAACGTGGTGTCGATCCCCGAACTGTCGGTCTACAGCCGCCGCGACCGGGTCGGCGTGGCCGAGTTCTCGG
>JAEZIH010000212.1 GCA_023416055.1 Pseudomonadota bacterium
CGGCCGCCTCCAGCAGGGCGCGGCGGGCGACCTCGTCGAGGGGGCGCTCCGGCGTGGCGTGGGGCACGTCGGCGTTGAAGGCGGGCGTTTCGGGGGTGGGGTGATCGGTCACAGCGCGAACGTCTTGAGCGAAACGGCGGGACTCCACAAGTTAGCCCGCCTCCTCCCCGGCGCCAGTCATCACAGTTCCGCCTGCCCATGAACCATCTGAAGACCTTCGCCCTTCTCGCAGTCCTGACCGCCCTGTTCGCCGGCCTCGGCTACCTGATCGGCGGGGCGACAGGGATGCTGATCGCCCTGGTCTTCGCCGCCGGCATGAACCTGTTCAGCTACTGGAACGCCGACAAGATCGTGCTGCGCATGTACCGCGCCCAGCCGGTCGACGAGACCCATCCGAACGCCGTGGTGCGGACCTACGTCGCCGACGTGGCGCAGATGGCGAAGGACGCCGGCCTGCCGCGCCCGGCCATCGCCATCATCCCCAACGACCAGCCCAACGCCTTCGCCACCGGCCGCGACCCGGCGCACGCCGCCGTCTGCGCCACCACGGGCCTGCTCGACATGCTGACCCGTGACGAGATCCGCGGCGTGATGGCGCACGAGCTGGCGCATGTGAAGAACCGCGACACCCTGACCATGACGGTCACCGCGACGGTGGCCGGGGCCATCGCCGCCCTGGCCAACTTCGCCCTGTTCTTCGGCGGCGGCGACGATCGCGAGCGGCCAGGCGGCATCGTCGGGACCCTGGCTCTGATGCTGCTGGCCCCCATGGCGGCGGGCCTGGTGCAGATGGCCATCAGCCGCACCCGCGAGTACGAGGCCGACCGCGTCGGCGCCGAGATCGCCCGCGATCCGGCCGCCCTGGCCTCGGCCCTGCAGAAGATCGAGGCCTACGCAAAGCGCATCCACAACCCGACGGCCGAGCGCAATCCGGCTTCGGGCCAGCTGTTCATCATCAACCCGCTGGCGGGGCGGGGCGCCGACAACCTGTTCTCGACCCATCCCAACACCGGCAACCGGGTGCGCGCCCTGATGGAGCTGGGAACCAAGATGGGGCTGGCGCCGCGCCGGGCTGCGGTCGTGGATGCGCCGCTGTCGACCAGCGTGCCGAGCACGCCCTCCCACCGCCCGGGACCGTGGGGCTGACCCTGCCCCAATCCCGCCCTTGCATCGCGGGACGTCTAGTCCTTTAAGCGCGGCCACGCCTCCCCGCGTTCGCCGAAGGATTTCCAGACATGACCCTCCCCGCCCCGAAGAAGGTGGTGCTCGCCTATTCCGGCGGGCTGGACACCTCGATCATCCTCAAGTGGCTGCAGACCGAATACGGCGCGGAGGTGGTCACCTTCACCGCCGACCTCGGCCAGGGCGAGGAGCTGGCGCCGGCGCGCGAGAAGGCCCTGAAGCTGGGCATCAAGCCCGAGAACATCTTCATCGACGACCTGCGCGAGGAGTTCGTGCGGGACTACGTCTTCCCCATGTTCCGGGCCAATGCGGTCTATGAGGGCCAGTACCTGCTGGGCACCTCGATCGCCCGTCCCCTGATTTCCAAGAGGCAGATCGAGATCGCCCGCATGGTCGGCGCCGACGCCGTCTGTCACGGCGCCACCGGCAAGGGCAACGACCAGGTCCGCTTCGAGCTGGGCTACTACGCGCTCGAGCCCGACATCCGGGTCATCGCCCCGTGGCGGGAATGGACCTTCCGCAGCCGCGAGGCCCTGCTGGACTTCGCCGAGAAGCACCAGATCCCGATCTCCAAGGACAAGCGCGGCGAGGCCCCGTTCAGCGTCGACGCCAACCTTCTGCACAGCTCCTCGGAGGGCAAGGTGCTGGAGGATCCGGCGGCCGAGGCGCCCGAGTTCGTGCACCAGCGGACCATCTCGCCCGAAGAGGCGCCCGACCGCGCCACGGTGATCACCATCGGCTTCGAGAAGGGCGATCCGGTCTCGATCAACGGCGAGGCGATGAGCCCCGCAACCCTGCTGACAGCGCTGAACCAGTACGGCCACGACAACGGCATCGGTCGGCTGGACCTCGTCGAGAACCGCTTCGTGGGCATGAAGTCGCGCGGCGTCTACGAGACGCCCGGCGGGACCATCCTGCTGGCGGCGCACCGCGGCATGGAGTCGATCACGCTGGACGGCGGCGCCATGCACCTGAAGGACGAGCTGGCGGTCAAATACGCCCAGATGATCTACAACGGCTTCTGGTTCTCGCCCGAGCGCGAGATGCTGCAGGCCGCCATCGACCACTCGCAGGCGAAGGTCACCGGCGAGGTCCGGGTCAAGCTGTACAAGGGCAACGCAACCGTCATCGGCCGCGAGAGCCCGCACAGCCTCTACGACCAGGAGCTGGTCACCTTCGAGGACGGGGCCGTGGCCTATGACCAGAAGGACGCCGCGGGCTTCATCAAGCTGAACGCCCTGCGCCTGCGCGTTCTGGCCAAGCGGGACCAGCGCGGCGAGGGCTGAGCGGAATCCGCTCGCCAGCGAGGGGCGGGGGCGCCATGCTGGGCTGAACACCCCGGCGCCCTCGGCTCACTGGAAGACCCCCATGTCCCTTCGCATCATCCTCGCGGCGTCGGCCGTTCTCGCCCTCGCCGCCCCGGCCTTCGCCCAGGAGGCCCCGGCGCCTGCCCCCGCCGCCGCGGCCGAGGAGCCTTCCCCCGAATTCATGGCGGCCGTGGCCCGCATCGAAGCCGTCGGCGAACGGATCGAGGACCTGATGGAAGGGCTGGAGGCGCAGGCCGCCGAGGTTCGCGCCGACGCCTCCCTGTCCGACGAGGACAAGGCGACCCGCATCCGGGCCATGATGGCTGAACACCAGGCCGATTTCGACGAGTTCGGGGCGGCTTTCGGCGACTTCATCCGGCTCTCGGCCATGGCCGAGGGCGCGTCCGCGGAAGAGGCCGCCGCCGCGGCCGCCGCCGTTCCGGTGCAGATGATGGCCATCATCGAGGAAGCGCTGATCAGCGGCGATTCGGACGACGAGGACGACGGCGAGCACGAGGGTCACTGACCCTTACCGCGATTTCACTTGAGAGCGGACGGCGTTCGGCGGATTTTGCCGGGGTCCCCAGGAGCCCCCGCCATGATCAAGGCCCTTTCCCTCGCCGCCGCCCTCGCCGTCCTGCCGCTGTCCACGGCCGTGGCCCAGGACGCCCGCGGCCCGTCCGAAGCCGCCATCGAGGCGGCCGCCGAGGCCTTTGAGGCCCGCATGGAGGAGTTCGGCGAACGGGCCGAGGCCATCAGCGCCGACGAAAGCCTGACCGAGATGCAGCGCAGCGTCCGCATCGCCGCCCTGTGGGCCGACTACCAGCCCGATCTGGCCGCCTTCACCGCCACGATCAGCCAGCACGCAGGCGACCTCGCCAACCACGCCCTGGCCGATATCGACATCGAGGCCATGGTCGCCGAGGCCCTGGCCGGTGTCGACATGGACGGGGCTCGCGCCGCCGGCGGGGCCATGGCGGGCTTCGACGTCCAGGCCATCACCGCCCAGGCCCTCGCGGCGGTCGAGCAGTCCGGCGCCATCCAGGGCGCCGTCGCCGGCGCGACCGGCATGGCCGTCAACGGCTCCTGGGCCTCGAACGACCCCGAACACATGGTCACCTACGGCCTGGTCGCCGAGTACGCCATCGGCGAGGCGCTGGACGCCGTCGACGCCGAGCTGGAGGAAGAGGCCCCGGCCGCTCCCGCCGGCGAAGGCTGAAGCTTCCGCTTGACCGCAGGCCCTGCTGACGCGACAGGCCGGCCATGGCCGCCCTGCCCGTCGATCCGCACCTCTATCTGACCTTCCTCGGGGTCATGGCCGTGATGGCCGTGACGCCCGGACCGGCCAATGTCTTCTCGGTCGCCAACGGCGTCCAGCGCGGGCCGATGGCCGCCCTCGCCGGCGTGGTCGGCATGAACGCCGCCACCCTGGTGTGGTTCGCGGCGGCGGCGCTCGGCCTCGGGGCGCTGGTCACCGCCTTTCCCGGGATATTCCGCCTGATCGCCATCGGCGGCGCGCTCTATGTGGCCTGGCTGGGGATCAACGCCCTTCGCGGCGCCTTCCGCACCGCCGCCGATCCGAAATCGGCCGAACTGCACCTCGGCCGCAGCGCCTTCATGGACGGCTTCATGGTGCAGATCGCCAATCCCAAGATCGTGCTGTTCTTCTCGGCCGTCCTGCCGCCGTTTCTCGACGTGAACCGTCCCGCCGCGCCCCAGCTGGCCCTGTTCGCCGCCGCCACCGTCGGCATGGACGTGATCTCCATGTCCGCCTACGGTCTGGGCGGGGCGGCCCTGGCCCGGCGCATGTCCGAGCCCCGCTTCCGGCGGGCCTTCGCCATCGCCACGGGGATGCTCCTGCTCGCTGCGGCCGCGCTTATTGTCGCGCGTTTATAAGGGGTTGCCCGGCGGGGGAACCGGGCTGTTCATGTCCCGTTCAGCACCCGGGGCGTTCCCTGAACGCCCAAGGAGAGATCAGATGAAGACTCGCGTCCTCAAGCCCGCCCTGCTGGCCGTGACGGCGGCGCTGGCCCTGTCGGCCTGCGCCACGGCGACGCCCTATGGCCCAGCCGGCCAGGGCAGCCGCTACGGCTACTCCGACATGCGGGTCGACCAGAACCGCTTCCGCGTCAGCTTCGCCGGCAACTCCGTGACCAGCCGCGAGCAGGTCGAGATGGGCCTGCTGCTGCGCGCCGCGGAGGTGACGCTGGAGAGCGGCCACGACTGGTTCGCCACCGTCAACCGCGCCACCGACCGCGACGTCCGCTACCAGGCCACGCCGGACCCGTTCTACTACAACCGGTACAGCCCGTTCTGGGGCCCCTCGTGGCGCTACTACCGTCGCGGCGCATGGAGCCCGTGGTACGATCCGTTCGGCCCGAGCCTGGATGTCCGCGAGGTCGATCGCTACGAGGCCACGGCGGAGATCGTCGTCGGCCGCGGCGCCAAGCCCGCCGGCGCCCCCAACGCCTTCGACGCGCGGGAAGTGGTGCAGAACCTCGGTCCGCGTCTGCCACGGGCGATGTAGGACGAGAGGCAATAGGCAGTAGGCAATAGAGGGCGGCCGCGACGCTGCTCTGCCGAGCCCTATTGCCTATTGCCTACTGCCTGCTGCCTGCTGCCTGCTGCCTACCCCAACCTCGGCGTCTTCAGCCGGCGCTTGTTGGCGTGCGTCTCGGGCGCCGTGCCGAGGTCGTCGGGGATCTCGCCCTTGAAGTAGAAGCGCTGCCACGCCTCCTTCGCCGTCTCCGGGTCTCCGGCGGCGAGGCGGCGGTTGAAGCCCGTCCGCTCGCGGTTCCAGGCCTCGAATTGGCCCTTCATCACCGGGTTGGAGTCGAGCGAACGGATCACCGGGTCGAACTGCTCGGCCTTGCGGTGTTCGATCGGGGTGATGAAGCAGAACGGCTCGCCGCGCTCGAACCTGACCCGCCCCGGGCGAGTGAAGATCCAGTTCATGGTGAAGGGGAAGGGCAGCCAGTCGGTCTCGATCAGGCCGGTCAGCGGGGCGATCCCGTCCTTGACGTGATTGGGCGCGCCGGTCGCCAAGAGACCCCAGCCGGGCGGGGTCCGGAACAGGTACTGCGGATGCATGGTCATCACCCCGCGCGAGAAGTGCGAGGTGACGAAGTGGTGCAGGTTGGCCGCCGGCCGGTCGGGGGTGATGACGATGTCGTTCTGGCTGGGGCCGCCGTTCCATTCCGCCGTGAAGCTGACCGGGCACAGCACCTCCCAGCCGGTGGTGTTGGCCATCGACAGCGGCAGGCAGCGATAGGCGTGCCGGCTGGGGAAGGCGTCCATCCAGTCCCGCGCCTGCCGCCCCGGCACCAGGTCGCAGGGCTGGTCCGACATCGGATAGCATTCCAGTTCCACGGCGGCGCTCCGGAGGGTATCGGGGATGTCCTTCCTCCCTAGCTGCGCCCCATGACCGAAGACAAGACGCCCCTCTACGACCGCGCCCGCCTGCTGGCCTGGATGGCCGACCACGAGATCGCCCAGACCACCCACGACCACCCCGCCGTCTTCCGCGTCGAGGAGGGGCTGGAGCTCAAGGCCGCCCTGCCCGGCGCCCACACCAAGAACCTGTTCCTCAAGGACAAGAAGGGCCGGCTGTGGCTGATCTCGGCCCGGCAGGACACGGTCATCGACCTGAAGCGGGCCGACAAATGGATCGGCTCGGCCCGCCTGAGCTTCGGCAATGAGGCCCTGCTGTACGAAACCCTCGGCGTCCGCCCCGGCTCCGTCACGGCGCTCGGCCTGATCAATGACCCGGACCAGCGCGTGAGCTTCGTGCTCGACAAGGCGCTGTGGGACGCGGAGATCGTCAACTTCCACCCGCTGACCAACACCGCGACCACGGCGCTGGCGCAGGCGGACTTCCGGCGGTTCCTGGCGCTGATCGGGCGAGAGCCGGTGGTGGTGGATTTCGGAGAGTTGGCCGGCTGAACCCCAAACTCGCCGTCATCCTCGGGCTTGACCCGAGGATCAGAGGCGAGAGGCGGACTGTGCGCCGGAGACGGCCCGCGCCTGCGCCCGTGGAATGTTCGACGGAGCACCGGACCGTCCGATCCTCGGGTCAAGCCCGAGGATGACGAGGATAGGGCGGTTCATTCAGGTGGCGGAAAATGACCGCTTCCGACCCCGTTGCAAACGCACAAGTCGCAGCGGTCAGCCTTCGGTCGGACCTGCTGGCTCTGGGCCAAACAGGCGGCGGGAGATGGCCAATACGACATGATTGATGAAGGTCGCGAATACCCAGAATGCGCAGCCGAAGGCCATCATCAGGAATCCGCCCCAGATGTCCTTTGGTTCATGACCCCAGCCGAGGTTAGCGACTACGTCCAGACCTGCCGCAATGGTGAATGCCCCCATTGCCAGCAACCAGAGAATGACGCTCCACCGGAGTATCCGCGTGTTGCGCCTATGCCGCCGATGCGCTGATCGACTCTCGTTTCGAAGATAGCGGGGATCTTCCTTCATCCGCCGACCGTAGCCGACGAACGTCCGCTTTCCACCCTGAAGTGACTTTCGGAACGACCGGCTCGTAGCAGAACCCTTCTGCTCTCCGGCGCACTGACCGAACTCAGCGCGCGGTTTCGACCTCCACGGTTCAATCGCCGGGCGATGGATGCTAGAGCCCGCCTCCCGCCCAACCATAACGGACGCCGCCATGCCCGCTGCTCCCGACTTTCCTCCCGCGCCCGACCGCGTGGCGCCTAAGCGCGCGTTGATCTCGCTGTCGGACAAGACCGGGCTGGAGGACGTCGCGCGCACCCTGCACGGCCTGGGCGTCGAGCTGGTCTCGACCGGCGGCACCCGGGCGGCCATCGCCGGCTTCGGCCTGCCGGTGAAGGACGTGGCCGAGCTGACCGGCTTCCCGGAGATGATGGACGGCCGGGTCAAGAC
>JAEZIH010000103.1 GCA_023416055.1 Pseudomonadota bacterium
CCTCCGCCGTGGTGGTGTGCTCGATCCCCGCCTCAAGGCCGACGAAGTCGCCCGGCAGGTGGAAGGCGGTGACCTGGCGGCGGCCGTCGCTGAGCAGGCGATAGCTGATCACTGCGCCCTTCTGCACGCGATAGACCAGCCGCACGGGGTCGCCCTGGCGGAACAGGTGCTCGCCGGGATCGAACGGCGAGCGCGGCGCCGCCGAGGCGGTGGCGAAGGCCTCGCACAGGTCGCAACCGGCGAGCTCCGGCCGGGCGGCCGGGGCGGGCGTATCGGTGATCGCGGCGGAGCGGAGGGCGGTCATGAGCGGGTTCCGTAGCTGGACCCCTGAAGCCTAGGTCCGCCCCTCCCCGCCCGATATTCGGGTCTGCTCCCTAAGGGGTTTCCCGGAATGGACAGGCCGCCTCAGCCCGCCAGCACCCCAAGCGGATGATGCGCCCGCGCGACGGTGACGATGAAGCCGAACACCGCCAGCGCGGCGAGCTGGAAGCCGATCCGCGCGCCCTTCGACCTCCGCCGCGCGAAGGCCTGCGTCCCCAGGCCGATGTAGACCACCAGCAGGACGACCTTGGCCGTCAGCCAGGCGTCGGCGATCGGATACTGCCCCACCACGGTCGTCAGTGTCACGGCCGCGGCCAGCAGGATGCTGTCGATCACCCATGACGACACCCGCGCCGGAAGGCCCTTCGGCCAGCGGGCGTCCAGCAGGTTGAACGCCCCCGCCCGCACCGCGAACAGCGTCCCGCTGGCGATCACCGCCCCGATGTGGATGGCCCGAAGCTGCGGATAGAGGTCCTCCATCCGCCGACCCTACACCGCCCGGGCGTGGCGCGTGCGGGCGACCGGCAGGCGGGCGTCGAAACAGGCCGCGACGACGGGCATCACCCGATGCGCCCCGGCCGGCACGGTGACCCGTCGTCCCTCGACCCGGCACAGGCCGTCGGCCTCCAGCGCCGCGGCCGCGGCCACCGCCTCGTCCAGCGCCCCGGCCTCGAAGCCGTGCGCGGCGCAGGTCGCCCCCACATCCACGGTCAGGTCGCACATCAGCCGTTCGATCACCGCCGCGCGCAGTTCGTCCTCCGCCGTCACCGCCAGCCGCCGCGCCACCGGCAGCCGCCCCGCCTCGACCTCGCGGCCCCAGATATCCGTGGTCGGGGCGTTCTGCAGGAGGCCCTCGGCGAAGCGGCCGATCGACGACGGCCCGACGGGGATCAGCACCGGGGCGGGATCGTCGGTATAGCCCTGGAAGTTGCGCCGCAGCCGCCCCTCCGCCGCCGCGATCGTCAGCGGATCGTCCGGCAGGGCGTAGTGGTCCAGTCCGATGCGCACATAGCCCGCCGCGCGCAGCGTCTCATCCGCCGCCTCGGCCTGGGCCCAGCGCCCGTCGCCGTCGGCCAGATCGGCCTCCTTGATCATCACCTGGTGCTTCTTCATCCACGGCACGTGGGCGTAGCCGAACACCGCGAACCGGTCCGGCCGCAGAGAGACCGCCGCCTCGGCCGAGGCCGCCACGTTCTCCGGCGTCTGCCCCGGCAAGCCGTACATCAGGTCGAAGTTGATCGCTCCGATGCCCACCCTGCGCAGCCGCTGGGTAACGCCCGCCACCATGTCGAAAGGCTGGATGCGGTTGACCCTGGCCTGCACCTCCGGATCGAAGGTCTGCACGCCCAGGCTGACCCGCGTCACCCCCGCCTCGCCGGCGGCGTCGATGAAGGCTTCGGTCAGCAGGCCCGGATCCAGCTCCGCCGCCACCTCGGCCCCGGGCCTGAGGCGGAAGCGGTCGGCCATGAGCCGCACCAGGGCGGCGAAGTCCTCCGGCGACAGGGCGTTCGGGCTGCCGCCGCCGAAATGCAGGTGCGTCAGCCCCGCGTGCGGCCCCAGGGCGTCGGCCCACAGGTCGACCTCGAGGCACAGGGTCTGGAAAAAGGCGCGGACCCGGTCGTACTCGTGGAACACGCTGGTCTGGCAGCCGCAGTACCAGCACAGCCGCTTGCAGAAGGGCACGTGTACATAGGCCGAAAGGGCCTGGTCGGCGCGCGTGGCGGCCAGCCAGGCCCTCGCTTCGCCCTCACCGGCGGCGGCCTCGAAGGCCACCGCCGTCGGATAGCTGGTGTAGCGGGGCAGGTGCCGCTCGGCGTGGGCGCGCCACGCCGGCGGGAGGGTGCGGTTGGACATGGGCGGCCGGGACCTCAGGCCGCCATCTTCCACTTGGGCTGCAGCTCGGCGTGCGGCGGGCAGGGCGCCACGACCGCGGCCGGCTCGGCCCCGCACAGCTCGTTGGCGAAGCCGTGGTTGACGTCGCGGTGGTGGGCCTCGTCGGCGCGGACCACCAGCACCACGTCCCTCAGGGTCGCGTCGGCCGGCAGGTTCCAGTAGCGGATGGCGATCTCCGGCGCGGCCACGTTCTCGCTGCGGCCCTCGTCGATCTCGGCAAGGTAGTGGGTGTAGCTGATCACCGCCTCTTCCTCGAAATAGCCCACCACCCGGTGCGCCGTCTTGGCGGAGACGAGGTAGAGGCCGAAGAAGAACAGGTAGAAGACCCACTGCACGGCGATGACGACGAAGCGTTCGAACAGGGTCGGCTTGCACACCTCGATGAAGGTCATCAGGTGCATGCGTTCGTTCTCGGCCTCGTCCATCAGGGTGCGGATCCAGCCGTTGTCGTCCTTCATCCGGCGCAGGGCCTTGAGGTGGTTCAGCGTGGCGCCGACCATGCCCGGCACGGCCGCGACGGTCTCCAGCACCACGGCGCGGTGGCCGTAGCGCTTGGCGAAGAAGGTGTCCGCGAAGAAGCGCAGCGCCTTGACGAAGCCCCAGGCGACGCGGTCGCTGACGCCTTTCGGGGCATGGTGGACTGAGAGGTCGACGAGCGGAGCGGTCATTGGTTGCGTCCTGGACGAAACAGTGGAACGGGAGGGCCGAAGCCCAATGACCGTGGAAGTACCCGGGCCCGCCGCGGGGCGACATTCGGGTCTTCCACCTACGGGATATTGCGGAGCGGCCCGATGACCGACAGCCAGGCGGCGATGCCGAGGGAGAACCCCATCGCCCGCATCCTGACCGAACGCCGGCCCGGCCTGGCCTACGCCTCGGGCCTCGCCGGGGTCGGCCTGGCCCTCGCGGTCCGCCTGCTGCTCGCCCCCCTGCTGCAAGGCCAGACCGCCTTCCTCTTCTTCGTGCCGGCCGTGGTCCTCGCCGGCGCCTTCGGCGGCCTCGTCCCCGCCCTCGTCGCCACCGGCCTGGGCATGGTCGCCGCCGTCTACGTCGGCGTGCTCTCCGGCGACGCCATGGCCCCGCAGGTGATCGGCTCGCTGATCTTCGTGCTCATGGGCCTCGCCATCGCCGTCGGCGGCGAGCTCTACCACCGCCTCCGCCTGCACATCGTCGAGGCCAATCGCGGCCTGCAGCAGCGCGAGGCCCACCTGCGCTCCATCCTCGACACCGTGCCCGACGCCATGGTCGTCATCGACGAGCGCGGCGTGATGCACTCCTTCAGCACCACCGCCGAACGCCTGTTCGGCTGGGACGCCGCCGAGGTCATCGGCCGGAACGTCAAGATCCTGATGCCCGACCCCTACCGCAGCGCCCACGACGCCTATCTGCAGCGCTACCTCGCGACCGGCGAGCGCCGCATCATCGGCGTCGGCCGCGTCGTGGTCGGCGAGCGCAAGGACGGCTCGACCTTCCCCATGGAGCTCGCCGTCGGCGAGATGATCTCGGGCGACCAGCGCTTCTTCACCGGCTTCGTCCGCGATCTCAGCGAGCGCCAGCAGACCGAACAGCGGCTGCAGGAGCTGCAGTCGGAACTGGTCCATATCTCCCGCCTGACGGCCATGGGCGAGATGGCCTCGGCCCTGGCCCACGAGCTGAACCAGCCGCTCTCGGCCATGGCCAACTATCTGAAGGGCTCCCAGCGCCTGCTGGCCTCCGAGCCGGTCCCGCGCGAGCGCCTGCAGGACGCCCTGCTCAAGGCCGGCGAACAGGCCCTGCGCGCCGGCGACATCATCCGCCGCCTGCGCGACTTCGTGGCCCGCGGCGAGACCGAGCGCCGCGTCGAGAGCCTGCCCAAGCTGATCGAGGAGGCCAGCGCCCTCGCCCTCGTCGGGGCCAAGGAGCACGGCGTCCGGGTGCTGTTCAAATTCTCGCCGAAGGTCGATCTCGTCCTCGCCGACAAGGTCCAGATCCAGCAGGTCGCCCTCAACCTGATCCGCAACGCCATCGAGGCGATGGAGGACTCCCCCCGAAAGGAGCTGGAGATCCGCCTCGACCCCGACGGCGATGAGCTGGCCCGCGTCACCGTCGCCGACACCGGCTCGGGCCTCAGCCCCGAGATCGCCGACCAGCTGTTCCAGCCCTTCGTGACCACCAAGCGCACCGGCATGGGCGTGGGCCTGTCGATATCGCGCACCATCATCGAGGCCCACGGCGGCCGCATCTGGGTCGAACCAAATCCGGGCGGAGGCGCCCGATTCTGCTTTACGCTGCGTTCGGTAGGCGAGGAGGAACTCTACGATGGCGAATGAGCCGATCGTCCACGTGGTCGACGACGACCCCGCTATCCGGGACTCCCTGTCCTTCCTGCTCGACACCGCCGGGCTGGCGTCGCGCACCTACGAGTCCGCGGCCGCCCTGCTGGCCGAGGCCGACCATCTCGCCCCCGGCTGCATCGTCACCGACGTGCGCATGCCGCAGTTGAACGGCCTCGAAATGGTCCGCCGCCTGCACGAGCTGGGCGTGCGCCACCCGGTCATCGTCATGACCGGCCACGCCGACGTCCCGCTGGCCATCGAGGCGGTCCGGGCCGGGGTGAAGGACTTCATCGAAAAGCCCTTCGACGACGAGGCCCTGCTCGCCTCCATCCGCTCGGCCCTGGCCGAACAGGCCGGCGCCGCCGAGCGCGAGGGCCAGGAGGCCGAGGTGCGCGAACGCCTCGCCACCCTGTCCACCCGTGAGCGCCAGGTGCTGGACGGCCTCGTCGCCGGCCACGCCAACAAGGTCATCGCCTACGATCTCGAGATCAGCCCCCGCACGGTCGAGGTCTACCGCGCCAACGTCATGACCAAGATGAAGGCGCGCAGCCTCTCCGAACTGGTCCGCATGGCCATCCTGGTGCGCTGACGGCGGCTTTCCGCTGACAGCTTCGTGAAGGCGGCGGCGGACCGGAACATCCCCGCCCGCCCACGGTTTTGCGGTCCCATCCAGTGGAGTGCAGGACATGCAGAACCCCTTCCGACACCAGGACGAACCGGGACGACAGGACCGCGAGCGCGACGAGAACCGCTGGCGCTCCGAAGAGCGCCGCCCGGACGAATACCGGACCTGGGGCGGCGGCGACGGCGGCCGCAGCGCCGAGGCCTTCCGGGGCGAGGGCCAGTCCTACGGCGCCCAGTCCGGCCCCGGCGGGTCCTGGACCCAGGACAGCTATCAGCAAGGCCGCGGCCAGGGCGGCTGGACCGGCGGCCACTCCGGCCCCGGCTCCTACGCCACCGGCGCCCAGAGCTACGGCGGCGGCCCCCAGTTCGGCCAGGACTACGGCGTGACCGGCCAGGGCCAGGGCTACGGCTACGGCTACGGCGGCTCCTCCTCCGGCCGCCAGGAACCGTCATCCCACATGGGCCAGGGCTACGGGCAGGGCCAGTCCTACGGCCAGGCCGGCTACGGCTCGCAGACGAACGCGGGCTACGGCGGCGGCCAGATGAACCAGGGCTACGGCTCGCAGCCGGGCCAGCACTACGGCCAGTCCGGCCAGCAGGCCCAGCACGGCTACGCCCCCGGCTCGCAGATCTGGCAGGGCTCCGGCCAGGGCATGGGCGGCCAGTCGCACGAGCACCACGACTTCGAGCCCGACTACCTGCACTGGCGTCAGCAGCAGCTGTCGGCCTTCGACAAGGACTACACCGACTGGCGCAGCGAACGCCGCGAGAAATTCTCGTCCGACTTCGACAGCTGGCGCCAGACCCGCACCCGCACCCAAGCCGAAAACCCCATCGTCGGCGACGTCTCCGACGGCGGCACGGGCGACGCCTCCGAGGCCAAGAAGCGCTAGGGACAGTCACGCCTGTCCGACGAAGGGTCCGGCGGCGACGCCGGGCCCTTTCCTTGTCATCCCGGACACCGCGAAGCGGTGATCCGGGACGCGCGGTCGTCAGGGCTGATCCTCCCGGAAGCTGCGTCAGCAGCTATCCGGGAGACAGGTCAGGCGATGCTGCGGCGGTCACCCGTCTCCCGGACAATCGCAGGCGATTTCCGGGAGGCCGGCTGTCTAGCGCGGCCCCGTCCCGGCTCTCCGCTTCGCGTCGGCCGGGATGACAAGGGGCAGGCGCCTGGCTTGCACCCAGTCGTTAGGGACACATCCCCAATGCAAGGCAGTCGTACGTCACGAGCCCGATAAGCCCGAGGGTCAGGGGCCACCGACCCCCACTACAACCGCGAGCAACTTCACCAGCATCCTCCGGAGAGAAGTCACCTCGCCGGCGCGTTCTTCACATATTCATCCAGCCAGCGGGTCATCTCCCACAGGGTGTGGCCCACCGACTCCCGCGCCCGATAGCCGTGCGCCTCCAGCGGCAGGACGACGTAGCGCACCGTCGCGCCATGCCCCTTCAGCGCCGCATAGAACCGCTCCGACTGCACCGGGAAGGTGCCCGAGTTGTCGTCGGCCTCGCCGTGGATCAGCAGGATCGGCTCGTTGATCCGGTTGGCGTAGGTGAAGGGCGACATCTCCGTATAGGTGTCGGTCGCCTCCCAGTAGGTGCGCTGCTCGGACTGGAAGCCGAACGGCGTCAGGGTCCGGTTGTAGGCCCCTGACCGAGCGATGCCGGTGCGGAACAGGTCGGTGTGGGCCAGCAGGTTGGCGGTCATGAAGGCGCCGTAGCTGTGCCCGCCGACGGCGATGCGGTCGCGGTCGGCCACGCCCATGCCGACGACCGCCTCCACCGCCGCCTCGGCCGAGGCCTTCAGCTGCTCGATGTAAGTGTCGTTCGGCTCGGCCCCGTCCGCGCCGATGATCGGCATCGACGGGTCGTCCAGCACCGCATAGCCCTGGGTCAGCAGGAACAGGTGGCTCGAGCCGCCCGGCCGGACGAAGCGGTTGGCCGTGTCCACCACCTGCCCCGCCACCGCCGCATCGGTGAACTCGGCCGGATAGGCCCACATCACCAGCGGCAGCGGCCCGTCGCGGTCCTTGTCGTAGCCCGCCGGCAGGTACAGCGTCCCCGACAGCGGCACGCCGTCGGCGCGGGTGTAGGTGATCAGCTGCCGCGTCACCCCGGCCAGCTGCGGCGCCGGGTCCGGGAACTGCGTCAGGGCGTCGGACGCCTGGGCGTCCAGATTGCGCACATACAGGTTCGGCGGGTCGTTGCGCGTCTCGCGCCGGGTCACCAGCCGCCGCGCCTCGTCGTCGAGGATGCCGACGATGCTCTCGTAGTCGCCGCTGGCCGAGGTCCACAGCCGCTCGCTCTCGCCGGTGGTCAGGTCCATGGCGGCGAGGAAGGGATACTCGCCCTCCCGCGTCGCGCCCTCGCCGGTCATCAGCAGCCGGCCGTCCGCGGCGAACCGCGCCACGGGGAAGCCCGCCGCATTGGGTTCGGTCACCGGCCGGCCCGGGTCGTTGTACCGGTCCTGATAGTTCCGCTCCAGCAGCACCCGGCCCTCGCCCGGCCTGGACGGGTCGACGACGTAGCGCGTCTCGTGGCGGGTGTTGAACCAGCGGCTGTTGACGATCGCCGTATCCGCGTCGCCCCACGTGATCCCGGCGTAGCGCTCCGTCAGGTCGATCAGCGGCGTCGGCGCCGCGCTGAACGGCGCCGCCAGCATGAACACCCGGTCGCGCACCTCGGCCGGCGTGCGCGGATCGCCGCCGTCCTGGGCCTCGGCCCACACCAGGGTCGCCGGCGCGTCGGCGCGCCATCCGACCGAGCGCGGCCCCGGCGCGGTGGCGTCGAACGGCGTCGGGATGTTGTCCCTCAGCGGCAGGTCGGCGACGCGATGCACCACCCGCCCCTGCAGGTCCGTCACCGTGATCTCGGTCGGAAACAGCCGCGCCGGCACGACATAGCTGTACGGCCGCTTGACCGTGGTGGTCAGCAGATAGCGCCCGTCCGGCGACACCCCCGCCCCCAGCACCACCGCCGGCTCGCCGAGGCTCCGCGCCCGGCCCGACAGCGGCACCAGCGTCAGCTGCGAGGTGAAGTAGTGGTCGAACAGCGCCTCGTCCCCGGCGTTCGACAGCAGGTCCTGATAGGTCCGCACCGGCGCCGCCCGGCCCATGCTCTCCTCGACCACCGGCCCCGCCGGCGGGCGGCTGACGTCCGGCGCCGCGCCCCGACCCTCAGGGACCATGCGCGCCACCAGGCCCGAGCTGTCCGGCAGCCAGTCGAAGGCCCCGCCCGACGCCGCGTTGACCCGGGCCTCCGTCAGCTTGCGCGCCCGCGCCGACCCGACGTCCGCGACCCACAGCTCCAGCCCCGTCGGGGCGTCCATCAGGAAGGCGACGGCCTTGCCGTCCGGGGACCACGAGGGCGACATGAAGCGCGCGCCCTCCGGCAGGCGCACCGCCCTCGCCTCCCCGCCGGCGACCGGCTGGAAGCTCAGCCCCGTCAGCCAGCTGACCCGGCTGTTGGCCGGCCCGTTGTT
>JAEZIH010000253.1 GCA_023416055.1 Pseudomonadota bacterium
AGGCTGGGCCGGCGCGGCGGGGTCAGGCGCACGGCCTCGTCCTTGCCCGCGGCCCGGACGTTGGTCAGCTGCTTGCCCTTGATCGGATTGACGTCGAGGTCGTCCGAGCGGCTGTTCTCGCCGATGATCATGCCCTGGTAGGTCTTCTCGCCGGCCCCGACGAACATCACGCCCCGGTCCTCGAGGTTCCACAGGGCGAAGGCCGCCGTGTCGCCGTCCGAGTTGGACACCAGCACGCCCTTCAGGCGGCCCTCGATGACCCCCTTGTGCGGCTCGTAGTGGCTGAACACGCGGTTCAGAACGCCCGAGCCGCGGGTGTCGGTCAGGAACTCGCCCTGGTAGCCGATCAGGGCCCGCGACGGGCATTTCAGCTGGATGCGGGTCTTGCCGGCGCCCGACGGACCCATGTCGGTCAGCTCGGCCTTGCGGGCCGACAGCTTCTCGATGACCACGCCCGAATATTCGTCGTCGACGTCGATGACCACGTCCTCGATCGGCTCCAGCCGCTCGCCGTTCTCGCCGGTCTGATAGACCACGCGCGGGCGGCTGATCGACAGTTCGAAGCCCTCGCGGCGCATGTTCTCGACCAGCACGCCCAGCTGCAGTTCGCCGCGGCCGGCGACCTCATAGGCGTCCTTGCCGCTGGTCTCGGTGACGCGGATAGCGACGTTGGCCTCGGCCTCCTTCAGCAGGCGGTCGCGGATGACCCGGCTCTGCACCTTGTCGCCCTCGCGTCCGGCCAGCGGGCTGTCGTTGACGCCCACGGTCATCGAGATGGTGGGCGGGTCGATCGGCGTCGACGGCAGGGGCTCGGTGACCTCCAGCGCGCACAGGGTGTCGGCCACGGTGGCCTTGGACATGCCCGCGATGGCGACGATGTCGCCGGCCTCGGCGCCCTCTTCAACCGGCTGGCGCTTCAGGCCGCGGAAGGCCAGCACCTTGGTGATGCGGCCCTGTTCGATCTGCTTGCCGTCGCGGTCCAGCGCCTTGATGGCCATGCCCGGCACGGCCTTGCCCGAGTGGATGCGGCCGGTCAGCAGGCGGCCCAGGAAGGGATCGCTCTCGATCAGCACGTTGAGTATCTGGAACGGCTCGTTGACCCGCTCCTGCGCCGCCGGCGGCGGCACGTGGTCGACGATCAGGTCGAACAGCGGGGCCAGGTTGTCGTTCGGCTGGTTCAGGTCCAGCGTCGCCCAGCCCGAGCGGCCCGAGGCGTAGATGTGCGGGAAGTCCAGCTGCTCGTCGGTGGCGCCCAGGGCCGCGAACAGGTCGAAGGCCTCGTTGTGGACCCGGTCCGGGTCGGCGTGGGCGCGGTCGACCTTGTTGATGCACAGGATGGGCTTCAGGCCCATCTTCAGCGCCTTGGTCAGCACGAACTTGGTCTGCGGCATGACGCCTTCCTCGGCGTCGACCAGCAGCACGCAGCCGTCGACCATGCCCAGGATGCGTTCGACCTCGCCGCCGAAGTCGGCGTGGCCGGGGGTGTCGATGATGTTGATCCGCGTCTCGCCCGCCTTGCCGTTCCAGAGCACGCTCGTGCACTTGGCCAGGATGGTGATGCCGCGCTCCCGCTCCTGATCGTTGGAGTCCATGGCGCGCTCGGTGGTCGCCTCGTTCGCTCGGAACACTCCCGACTGGGCCAGGAGTTGGTCGACCAGGGTGGTCTTGCCGTGGTCGACGTGGGCGATGATGGCGACGTTGCGCAGGTTCATTTCGGGCTCGGGCGGACTGTGTTCGGTCGCGGAAGGCTCCGCGCCGCTGCAGGTAGGGGCGTGATTGCGGGAAGGCGCGCCTCATACAGGGGTGCGAGCCGAAAGACCAGCGGCGCAGGAAGGGCAGTCGGCAATAGGCAGTAGGCAGTAGGCCTCAGCTCGTGCCGTGCGCCTCCAGTTTGACGATCAGCGCGCGCAGCATACGGCCCACTTCATCCGCCTCTGTGAGTACCGGAGTAATGTGTGCTTCGGGACACGCCCCAACCCGCCCGGCAAGTATCAGGTGGGTTTCAGTTTCCTTCAGCGAGCCCTGCGCGATCCGCAGGAAGTTGAGATAGGCGGCCTTGGGCGAACGCCCGTAGCCCTCCGCGATATTGGCCGCGATGGAAACTGCGGCCCGGCGACTCTGGGCGGTCAGGCCGAACTGTTCCTGTTTCGGGAAGGTGGCCGTCAGGCCATAGACCCGCGTCGCTAGGTCCATGGCCCGTTGCCACACCTTGAGGTCTCGATAGCTGTCGATTTCGGCCAAGGCGTCCTCCTCATTCGCCTACTGCCTACTGCCTACTGCCTACTGCCCCACCTCATACCTTGGCCGAGCGGCTCCGCACCCAGAGGTACATGAGGACGGTCAGGGCCACGAAAGCCACGACCCCCGCCGTCATCGCCGGCCAGGTCTCGCCCATGAGCACAGCCCACTCGCCGTTCTGCGTCCCGACGATGATGCCGGCGTTGAACACCCCGAACAGGCTCTCGCCGACGATCAGGCCCGAGGCCAGCAGCACGCCCATACGGCGGCCGACGTCCGCGAACCGGGTTCCGCGGATGCCCTTCTCGTAGATCCAGCCGCACACGGCGCCGACGACCAGCATCGTAGTCACCGCCGCCGGCAGGTAGAAGCCGATGCCCACGGCCAGCGGCGGCAGCTTGATGCGGCCCTTGCTGGACCGGGTCAGGATCTCGTCGAGGATGATGATGGCCACGCCGATGGCGCCGCCGAGGCCGATCAGGTCCCAGCGCAGGTCGCCGCCGATCACCCCGCGGGCGAGGGCCGAGATCAGGGTCGCCTGCGGCGCCGCCAGGGTGGTGGCGTTCTCCGCGATGGCCGCCGGTCCGCCCTCGAAGCCGAAGGCCTGGTTGAGCAGGTTGAGGATCAGGGGAATGACCAACGCCCCGGCGCCGACGCCGACGATCAGGGCCGCCTGCTGACGCCACGGCGTGGCCTCGACCAGCTGCGCGGTCTTCAGGTCCTGCAGGTTGTCGTTGGCGATCACCGCCACGGCGAAGACCACGGCGGTGACGATCAGGGCGAAGGCGATGATCGACGGATCGGCCGGCAGACCCGCCAGCGCCAGCACACCCAGCATCAGCACCGAGGCGATGACGATGGCGAGGATGCCGACCCCCGACACCGGGCTGTTGGACGAGCCGATCAGGCCGGCCATGTAGCCGCAGATCGCGGCGACGGCGAAACCGATGACCACCACATAGACGAGGCCGCCGCCGACCAGCAGCCAGGTCGATCCCGCCAGCGCCGGCGAGCTCTGGGCGAACCAGGCCAGCAGGCCGGCGATGCCGACGAGGCAGGCCACCGAGATGGCGCCGACCAGATTTATCGGAATGTCCTGTTCGACGCGATCCAGCGTCTGGCCGCCCTTGCGC
>JAEZIH010000255.1 GCA_023416055.1 Pseudomonadota bacterium
GCCCCGGGCGCCTCCGCTTCCGGTTCGGGATCGGTCAGGTTCAGCGGCGGCCGGGAACGGGACTTCATGAGGCGGCGATCTCGTCAGGATGCGACGTCGCGCAGCCGGGGCGCGCGACCCGACGGAACCCTAGCGGCTGATTTGCGGCGCGGAAAGGCGAGGAGGGGAGAAACCGCCGTGATCGGACGGCGGAGTCAGCACTCGCGCGCGGGCGGCGTCGCAGAGATCATGGCGGCGGCCGGGCCGTCGCCGCAGTCGCGCACCCGGTGCACCTCGCGTTCGGCCTTCCTCGGGCTGTCCACCTGCAGGCCGAACTGGGACAGCGCCGCTGCGGCCAGCAGGGCGATGAAGCCGATGATCATTTCGATCAGCGCCTGCATCGCCGACCTCCCCGTCCGAGTGAACAGCGAAGTATGCCCTGAAAACCGCGTTCCGGCAATGCGAGGGCCATTGACGGTGGGTCAAATCGAATGGAACGGAAGCGGCCGGCGCGCGTCCTGTAAAGCTTGGGGCGCAAGCCGCCGTCACGCGAATCGGTCAGGCTGCAGCCATGGATCCATCGGCGGAAAATCAGCACGGACCCTGGCTGTCGCCGGGCGACAACTGCTGGCGGGTCGAGACCGCCGGCCGTTTCGCCGTGCTGATGGAGAACGCCGCCTATTTCGAGGCCCTGCAGTCCGCCCTCGCCAAGGCGCGGCGGTCGGTCGTCGTGCTCGGCTGGCAGTTCGATCCGCGCACCCGCCTCGACCCGGCCACGCCGCCCGACGACCACCAGGCCCAGATCGGCCACCAGCTGCGCATGATGGTCAAGACGCGGCCCGACCTCGACGTCCGCCTGCTGATCTGGAAGTCGCCGCTGGTCATCGCGGCCTCGCAGGGCTTCTTCCCCCACCGCGCGCTCAGCTGGTTCCGCAAGCGCATGGTCGAACTTCGCCTCGACCGCGCCGGCCCTCCGGGCGCCTGCCACCATCAGAAGGTGGTCATCATCGACGACGCCGTCGCCTTCTGCGGCGGCGGCGACATCTCCACCGACCGCTGGGATTCGGCCGAGCACCTCGACGGCGATCCCCGGCGCTGCCAGCCCTCGGGCCTGATCCCCGCGCCCCGGCACGAAGTCATGTCCGTCATGGATGGCGCCGCCGCCCGGGCGCTCGGCGACCTGGCCCGCGAACGCTGGTTCCGCGCCACCGGCGAACGGACCGTTCCCTTCGAAGCGGGCGAGGATCCCTGGCCCGACGACGTGACGCCGGATCTGTTCGACGTCCCCGTTGGCATCGCCCGCACCGAGCCCGCCTGGGCGGGCCGCAGCGCCGTGCGCGAGAACGAGGCCCTGCACCTCGACGCCATCCGCCGCGCCCGCCGCCTGATCTATCTCGAGAACCAGTATTTCACCTCGCCGCGCATCGCCGCCGCCCTCGCCGAACGTCTGGCCGAGCCCGACAGTCCCGAGGTGGTGCTGGTGACCACGGCCGAGAGCCCCAGCTGGTTCGACCAGATGACCATGGACACGGCCCGGTCGGAGGTCCTGTTCCGGCTCGAACAGGCGGACTGCAACAATCGTTTCTTCGCCTTCGCCCCGCACACCTCAGGGGGCGAGCGGATCATCGTCCACGCCAAGGTGTCGATCTACGACGACGAGGTGGTTCGCATCGGTTCGACCAACCTCAACAACCGCTCCTTCGGCTTCGACACCGAGTGCGACATCGCTGCGGCGCCCTCCGACGAGGCCGGGCGCGAGGCGATCCGCGCCTTCCGCCAGCGCACCATCGGTCACTGGATCGGCGTCACCGCCGAGGAGTTCGCCGCCGCCGAGGCCGTGGTCGGTTCGGTCGGCGAGGCCGTCCGCCGTTTCGACACCGGCCGCATGCACGTGCTCGGGGCCCGGCCGCCGTCCTCGATCGAGCAGTTCATCGCCGAATTCCAGCTGGGCGACCCGGTCGCCCCCGCCGACGCCTTCAGGCCGTGGAAGCGTCGCGTCCGCTCGCAGCGCGGCCGGACGCCGCGGATCAGCGCCTGATCTCGAAGTCGACCACCAGGGGCAGGTGGTCCGAAGCCATGCGGGCGAGGGGAGAGAAGGGGGCCGAGACCGCCGTCACCACCACCTCGGGGCTGGTGAAGCAGTGGTCGATGCGGATCGCCGGGAAGCTGGACGGGAAGGTCTTCACCGACGGCCGCAGGCCCAGCTCGCGCTGGCAGTCTGACAGCCGTCGCGTCAGCGCCTGATAGGGACGGGTGATCGAGGTGGCGTTGAAGTCGCCGGTCAGCAGGGTCGGTCCCGAGCAGTCGGGATGCCCCAGCCACTCCTCGCCCAGCAGGGCCGCGGCCTGCAGCCTCTGTTCGCGGGGCACGAGGCCGAGGTGGGTGTTGATCACGTTCACCGGCACGCCGTCGAACTCGACCTCCACCCACAGGGCGCCGCGCGGCTCCAGTCCCGGCACCCCGTTCAGCGTCGGCAATTCGTCCGACTTGATCAGCCGCTCCGGGCGCAGGGTCAGGATGGCGTCGCCGTACTGCTCGGTCTCCACCCTCATCGCGGCGTGGAAGTGGAAGGTCATCTCCAGCCGGTCGGCGATGACGCTGGCCTGATCGACCAGCCCGGTGCGTGCGCGTCCGACGTCCAGCTCCTGAAGGCAGACGACGTCCGGTTCGTGCTCGGCGATCACCGCCGCGATCCGCCCCACATCCAGCCGCCGGTCGACGCCGACGCAGCGATGCACATTGTAGGTCAGCAGGCGGGGCATGACGTCCTGAACGGCGGCCGGCGGCGCCCGGTCGGGACCGGGCTAGGCCATTTCCAACAGGAATGCGACCCCAGGCGGCGCGTTCCGGCGACGCCGTTCAGATCAGCACCAGGCGGTCGGCCAGCTCGTTGGGGTTGTCGGCGCCGGGCGGAAAATGGGCCGCCAGCACTTCGCCGCACAGGACCACGGCGGCCTCGAACCCGCCGGCGGCGTCGCCCTTCTTCAGCCCGCGGGCCAGGGCCTCGGCGGCCTCCGCCCACACGCCCTGGTCGACGCGGGCGTGGATGGCCTCGTCCGCAACCACCTCGACCTGGTGGTCCGACAGGGCGGCGAAGATCAGCACCCCGGTGCGTCCTTCGGTGACGTGCAGGCCGTGGGCCAGGAACTGCTGCACGGCCGCGTCCCGCGTCCGCTCCCGGCGCACCGCCCGGGGAGTGACCAGCCGGGTGACCGCCGGAATCCGGGTGATCAGATAGACGGTGAGGAACACCACCGCCTGGACCACGGCGTAGGCCGACAGCGTCTGGCCGGTCGTAACCTCCTGCGCCGCCAGATGGGCGGCCTGCCAGCCGGCGGCGAAGCCGGGAATCCAGCCAGCCTCGAAGCCCAGCGGGATCAGGACGAGCGGAAGGAGCAGCGCCGCGGCCGCCGCCCAGGCCAGCGACACGTCGCGGTAGGACGACACCCGTCTGGCCAGCACGCAGAAGATCTCGCCCGAGGTGTGCGTCTCCGCCGCGGCGATCACGGCTGCGATCCGGCTCTGTGTCTCTTCGGTCAGCCGCATCACCATCCTCCGGACGCCCCGCCGCCGCCGAAGCTGCCGCCTCCGCCGCCGAACCCGCCGCCGCCCCAGGACGAGCCGCCGCCGCCGCGGCCGCTGTTGCGCAAGGCCTCGGACGCCGCCCAGAGCAGGATTGGAGCCACGCCCGAACCGCCGCCCCGCCGCCGTCCGCGACCGGCCACGGCGCCCATCATGCTGGCGAAGAACAGCAGGAAGACCGCGCCGATCATGACCAGCGAGCCGACCGGAACCTCCGCTGTCGGATTGTCGGCGGCCGCCGCCCGGGCCTCGGCCTCCGCGGGATCGAGGCGCAGCTGGGTCTCGATCGCCGCCACGCCCCGTTCGACGCCCTGTTCGAAGTAGCCCTCACGGAACGCAGGCAGGATCTCGTTGTGGATGATCAGCGCCGACAGAC
This sequence comes from Pseudomonadota bacterium, assembly GCA_023416055.1. Lineage (GTDB taxonomy): Bacteria > Pseudomonadota > Alphaproteobacteria > Caulobacterales > Caulobacteraceae > Brevundimonas. The sequence continues at coordinate 3,938 of JAEZIH010000255.1, forward strand.
CGTCGGTGAGCACGGGCTCCAGGCCGTAGCCTACCTCGATCCGCACCTTCCGCTCCCGGGCGGCGACGATCAGCAGGACCCCGTTGTTGGTTCCCGACTGGCCGATGCCCCACGCCCGCCCCAGCCGGTAGCCGTAGTCTTCGATCTCCCGCCCCTGCAGATCGGGCAGGGTGACCACCACCAGCTGGTCAGAAGTGTCGCGTTCCAGCGCCTCCAGACGCGCTGTCAGCTCGGCCTCCTTGGCGGGGCTCAGCAGATTGGCCTGGTCCACCACCCGACCGGTGAGCGCCGGGAAGCGCAGGTCGCGGGACTGGGCCGACGCCCCGCCGGACAGCCCCAGCCAGCCGAAGGCCAGCACGGCGACCAGCGCGGCGGCGAGACGCATGGCGAAGCCTGAGCGGAGGGAGATCACTGCGCCGGCGGAGTCGCGCCCGGCGTCGTCGGCGGCGCGGCGCCTCCCGGGGCGGCCGGGGCCGCTGCGCCTCCGGTCCGGGCCGGGTTCAGGGCGTCGAAATTGACCGTCGGCGCCGTCTGCGCCGCTTCGGTGGCCTGGAACAGCTGCATCGGCTCCGATCCGCCGTGGATCGTCTTGGCCCAGATCACCGTCGGGAAGGTCCGCAGCGAGGTGTTATAGTCCCGCACCGCCTCATTGTAGTCGAGGCGGGCGATGTTGATCCGGTTTTCCGTCCCCTCCAGCTGCTGCTGCAGCATGATGAAGTTCTGGTTCGACTTCACCTCGGGATAGCGCTCGACCACCAGCATCAGCCGCGACAGCGCCTCGCTGAGCTGGCCCTGGGCCGCCTGGTAGCGCTGGAAGGCCGCGGGGTCGTTCAGGGTCTCCGGCGTCACCGTCACGCCGGTGGCCTGCGCCCGGGCCTGGATCACCTCGGTCAGAATGGCCCGCTCCGAAATCGCCGCCCCCTGCACGGTGGCGACCAGCTGGGGCGCCAGGTCGGCCCGGCGCTGATAGGCCGACTGCACGTCGCCCCAGCGCGCCTTGGCCGCTTCTTCCTTGGTCGGGATGGCGTTCACGCCGCAGCCTGTCACGGCCGGGGCTATGATCACGATGGCGGCGAGGGCCGCCGTGCGGGAACCCATACGAAACATCGTCGCCTCCTCTCAGGCTGCAGGCCCGGGTAAACGACTATCGAGGGTTAGGGTTCGCCGTTCAAGCGTCCAGCGTTTCGGGCGTCACGCCCGCGGCGCGGCACGCGGCGGTGTAGGTATTCGCCAGCAGGCAGGCGATGGTCATCGGCCCGACCCCGCCCGGCACCGGGGTGATCCGCCCCGCCACGGCCCCCGCTTCCTCATAGGCCACGTCGCCGACCACCCGCGTCCTTCCCTCGGCTGCCTTGGCTGGGTCGCGCGAGGGCACGCGGTTGATGCCGACGTCGATCACCGTCGCGCCCGGCTTGATCCAGTCGCCCCGGATCATTTCTGGCCGGCCCACGGCGGCGACCAGTATGTCCGCGGTCCGGCACAGGGCCGGCAGGTCGCGGGTGCGCGAGTGCGCCACGGTGACGGTGCAGCTCTCGCCCAGCAGCAGCTGCGCCATCGGCTTGCCCACGATGTTCGAACGACCCACCACCACGGCGTTCAGCCCGGTCAGGTCGCCCAATTCGTGCTTCAGCAGCATCAGGCAGCCCAGCGGCGTGCACGGGACCAGCCCCGGCAGCCCCACCGCCAGCCGCCCGGCGTTGACCACGTGAAAGCCGTCGACGTCCTTGTCCGGATCGATCGCGTCCAGCACCGCCGCGGCGTCGATATGATCCGGCAGCGGCAGCTGCACCAGGATGCCGTGGATTCCGCGGTCGGCGTTCAGCGCCGCGATCAGGTTCAGCAGCGTCTCCTGGTCGGTCTCGGCCGGCAGGCGGTGGGTGTCCGAACGCATGCCCGCGCGCAGCGTCGTCTCGCCCTTGTTGCGGACATAGATCTGGCTGGCGGGGTCCTCGCCGACGATGACCACGGCCAGCCCCGGTTTGACGTGATGCGCCGCCTCCAGCCGTCCCGCCGCCGCGGCCACCCTGTCCACCAGGCCGGCGGCGAAGGCCTTGCCGTCGATCGCGGTCGCGCGGGCGGGTTCGGCCGTCATGGGTTCGGCTCCGTCGTCAGGAATGGTGCGGTAAGCGCGATTTACAGACGACGCGGTTCGGCGTCTATGATCGGCCGGCAATCAGGGGACCCGCATGCGCCGTCAGACCATTCTCGCCGCCGCCAGCAGCCTGGCGCTGGCATTTGCTGCAACTCCGGCGCTGGCCCAGCAGGCCCTGTCGCCCGGCGCGACCGTGCAGGGCGAGATCGGTCCCGATGATTCCGCGACCGAGGACTACAGCTACGACGACTACGCCGTCGTCGCCCGGGCAGGCCAGCGATTCGAGGCTGTGCTGCGCTCCGACGACTTCGACGCCTACCTCGAGGTCTTCGCTCCCGGTGCGGGGGACGACGAACGTCTCGCCTCGGACGACGACGGACTCGGCGAGGGCGCCCATTCCCGCCTGCGGTTCAGCGCCGCCCGGGCCGGGACCTACATCCTGCGCGCCCGGCCGCTCTGGGGCGCCGACAGCGCCGGCGCCTACACCCTGAGCCTCACCGAGCGGCCGCCCGCCGCCCGGCCGCCCCGGCCGACCTCCATCCGCCTCGGCCAGACCCTGCGCGGCGAGATCACCGACCGCGACCCCGAGGCCGACGACGGCCTGCCCTACGACGCCTTCAGCTTCCGGGCGCGGCAGGGCGACCGCGTGGCCGTGGCTCTCGACAGCGACGTCTTCGACACCGTGGTCCGTATCGGCCGCATGGTCGACGCCGCCTTCGACGAACTGGCGGCCAACGACGACGGCCTCGATTCGGGCCTTAACTCCCGCCTGCTGTTCACCGTCCCCGCGACCGGCGATTACGTGATCCGCGTCACGCCGTTCGATCCCACCATGAGCGGCCCTTACAGCCTGTCGCTGCAGCAAGGCCCGCCGCCGCCGGCGGCCGATCCGATCGCCATCGGCGACACGGTCCACGGCGAGCTGACCGTAAGCGACGCCAAGGGCTCCAACGGCGGTCCGGCCGACAACTGGCGCTTCCAGGGGCGCGAGGGCCAGCGCGTCCGCATCGACATGACCTCCGACGTCTTCGACACCTACCTCGAACTGTTCGACGACAACCAGGCCAGCCTCGATCACGACGACGACGGCGGTCCCGAGGGCACGAATTCGCGCATCACCTTCACCCTTCCGCGCACCGGCTCCTACCTGATCGAGGCGCGGGCCTTCTCGTCCGGCACGGGGGGCTACAGCCTGTCCGTCGTCGAGGTGGAGCCCGAACCGGCGCCCGAGCGACTCGCCTTCGGCGCCTCCATCCAGGGCGAACTCTCCGACGGCGATCTCCGCGACAGCGACAACCGTCCCTATGACGCCTTCGTCTTCTCTGGCGTCGAGGGGCAGCGCATCCAGGCGATCATGCGCTCCGGAGACTTCGACACCCTCCTGCAGGTCGGCCGCGCGGGCGATCGCTTCACGGCGCTGGCGGCGGACGACGACGGCCTGATGGAGGGCACCGACTCGCGTCTGAACTACACCCTGCCCGAGGACGGCGATTACGTCCTGCGCGCCCTGCCGTTCAGCCCGGACGGCGAGGGCCTCTACGCGCTCGA
>JAEZIH010000259.1 GCA_023416055.1 Pseudomonadota bacterium
GGTCGGGGCGATCCTGGCTGTAGCCGCCGCCGCGGCGGTCCTGCCGCGCCTCGGCGCGGTCGCCTCGATCCTGCGCGGCGGCCGATATCGGCGCGGCGGCGAGCAGGGCGGCGAGGATGTAAACAGGCATCCGGGTCATGGGCGACGGTCTAGGCCCCAGGCTCTGAACGACGGCTGAACGGCGAGTGTAGACATATTTCACCCTCGCCGCGCCTCCCGGTCCGTGTCCTCGGCGCGCCCGCGCGCGAGGCGCATGGATGGCCGGTCAGACAGATGAACGCAAGCTGACACGCCCCGTTCAGATCAGGCTCAGCCGGAGAGTGGTCTTCTCTCCTCAACGCGGCCAGTCCGGCCTGCGTCGAACGCGAAGGACAAAGACCGATGATGAAGAAAGCCCTCATCCCCGTGCTGGCCATCGCCGCGGCGTCTGTCGCGGTTCCGGCGGCCGCCCAGCATCACGGCCCGGCCCGCGGCCCGGCCTACGCCCAGAACCACGGCGCCTGGCAGTCGATCAGCAACCGCAAATTCCAGCTCGATCGCAGCATCGACGTCGGCATCCGCAACGGCTCGCTGAGCCGCCGCGAGGCCACCCGCCTGAAGAACGAGCTGAACAACCTCGTCCGCCTCGAGCGCAACTACATGCGCGGCGGCCTGACCCGCTGGGAGCGCAACGACCTTGACCGCCGCTACGACCGTCTGGCCGTCCAGGTCCGCGTCGAGCGCCGCGACCGCGACAACCGTCGCTGGTAGCGCGCCTGAACTTTCCTCCCCGGAAGGTCCGAGGGGCGTCGTCCGCAAGGACGGCGCCCCTTTTCTATGGCCGCAGCCGCAGCCGGCTCTCGATCACCGTCACCGCCCTGCCCCGCAGCAGCACCCGGTCGCCTCGCATCTCCGTCTCGATGTCCCCGCCCCGGCCGGGGAAGGCCTGGTGGAAGCGCACCACCGGCCGCCCCAGCCGCTCCGCATACAGCGGCGCCAGGATGCAGTGGGCCGAGCCCGTCGCCGGATCCTCGGCAATGCCCACGCCGGGGGCGAAGAAGCGGTCGATGACGTCCACGCCGTCGTCCGGCCCGGCGGGCGCGCAGACGATCACCTCGCCCGCCTCCCGCGCCTCGCCCCGCATCGTCCTCAGCGCTGCGATGTCGGGGCTAAGCCGCCTTACGGTCTCCGCATCCGCCAGCACCGCCACCAGATAGCGGCTGGCCCAGACCTCGACCGGCTCTACGCCCAGGGCCTCGGCCAGCCCCTCCACCGGGCCGGTTCGCCGCGGCGGCGCGGCCGGGAAGTCCATCTCGTAGCCCTCGCCGGCCCGCCGCACGATCAGGGCGCCCGAACGGGTGTCGAAGGTCAGGGCCGGCGCGTCCACGCCCAGCTCGCTCATCAGTGCATGGGCCGATCCGAGGGTCGCGTGACCGCACAGGTCGACCTCCCGCCCCGGCGTGAACCAGCGCAGGCCGAACCGCGTCGGGTCCGCCGTGCGCAGCAGGAAGGCGGTCTCGGCCTGGTTGTTCTCCCGCGCCAGCGCCTGCATCCAGCCATCCTCGGGCCATTGCCCGAACGGCTCCACCACGCAGGCGGGATTGCCCCGGAACGGCGCGGCGGCGAAGGCGTCTACGGTCCACTGGCGCATCATGCGGTCTCCGGTTCGATCACGGTCAGTTCGGGCCAGCGGCCGCGGGCATTGTCCACCACCCGCCGCCAGTCGCGCGCCAGCCCGCGGTGCGGGTTGGGCCGCAGGGTCATGGAGAAGACGTCCTCCAGCCCGAACGGCGCGGCGATGGTGATCTGGTCGTCGTCCTCCAGCCGCACCCCAACCGCAAACGCCGGGGCGACGAAGCGGGCCAGGGCCTCGTCCGTGCCGGTCAGGGCCTCATAGGGTTCGCCGAACTTGCCTTCGAACCACAGATGCACCCGCGCCTGGTTCCTCGCCTCGACCATGTCGCGGAACGGCGGCTCGAAGGCGGCGGCGACTTGCCTGATGACCGCGTCCTCGGCGTCCCAGCTGACGTCCGGGTCGAAATAGCCGAGGTCGTAGTCGCGCACGCCATAGCCCGCCGGCCGCCCGGTGACGGCGTTCCAGACGCTCTGGTAGACCGCGCCCGAGAACACCCGCCAGTCGTTCAGGCCGAGACCGCGGACCGTGGTCAGCACGTGCATCAGGGCGGGATCGGCGCGGACGATGTCGACGAGGCGGCCCTCCAGCCCGCTCACCGGGCGTCTCTCAGCGGCCAGCCGTGATCCAGCGGCCCGTGGCCGCCGCCCAGTCCGGGCGCGCGGCGGATGGCCTCGGCGACATAGGCCCAGGCCTCGGCCACGGCGACCTCGACCGGCTTGCCCCACGCCAGGCCCGCCGCGCAGGCGCTGGCCAGGGTGCAGCCCGTGCCATGGGTGCTGGTGGTCTCCACCCGGGGACCCTCCAACAGGGTCTCGCCCGTCGGGGTCAGCAGCAGGTCGATCACCGTCGCCCCCGGCACATGGCCGCCCTTCATGAGCACGGCCCGCGCCCCCAGCTTCAGCAGGGCCTCGCCCGCCCGCCTCTGGCCGTCCAGATCGGCGACCGTCAGACCCGTCAGGGCCTCCGCCTCGGGCGCATTGGGCG
>JAEZIH010000269.1 GCA_023416055.1 Pseudomonadota bacterium
GACAGCACCCGGCGGCGCACGATCTCGGTGCGGATCGCGGTCAGCCAGACGGCGAGGAAGAACAGGCCGTAGGCCGCCATCATGGTCAGCAGCGGGGTCAGGAACTCGGCCGGCATCGAGGGTCCGTCGGCGCGGATCAGCGAGGCCGGCTGGTGCAGGGTGTTCCACCAGTCGACCGAGAATTTCACGATCGGCAGGTTGATCAGGCCGACGAGGCCCAGCACGGCGGCGGCGCGGGCCGCCTTCTGCTCGTCGTCGATCGACGCGCGCAGGGCCATGTAGCCGAGGTAGAACAGGAACAGGATCAGCACCGACATCAGCCGCGCGTCGCCCCAGGCCCACCAGGCGCCCCACATCGGCTTGCCCCACAGGCTGCCGGTGACCAGCGACAGGCCGGTCAGGGCGGCGCCGGGCAGGGCGGCGGCGCGGGCGGCGGCGTCGGCCAGGGGGTGGCGGAACACCAGGGCGAAGAAGCTGGACACGCCCAGCGCCGCATAGGCGGCCAGACCCACCGAGGCGGCGGGCACGTGGACGAACATGATCCGCACCGTATCGCCCTGGCGGAAATCCTCGGGCACGGCGAAGGCCAGCCAGGTGGCGACCGCCAGCAGGACGACGGCCAGCACCCACACCACCGGCGTCAGCGGGTTGGTGAAGCGCAGGAAGCGGTCGGGATTGGCGAGGCCGAACATCGGCCTGCGATTACGCGCCGCGACCGTCGGCGGCAAGCGGCCGGGGCGTCGCATTACCAAAGCTTAAGTGGAGCGACGGAACCGTGCTCCCTAAACGGGAACAACGCATTCAACCTTGGCCGTACGATTGATGAAGACCCTGACCCGCCTGCTCCCGCTCGCCGCCGTCCTCGCGGCCGCTGCTCCGGCCTTGGCCCAGGAGGCGGAGATCTCTCCGCCGGCGGATTGGGGCGCCGCCCTGGCCGAGGACGCTCGGGCTTTCCACGACATCATCGCCGACAGCCACCCCGGCCCGGTCGACGCGGAGAATCCCGGCTTCAACGCCCTGCTGCAGGCGGGGCTTGACCAGGCCCTGGAACGGGCGCGGACGGCCGACAGCTACGCCCACTGGTATTTCGCCCTGCAGGACTTTGTCGCCTCCTTCGACGACGGCCACATATCGCTGAGGGGCTGGGCGCAGATGGGTCATGAGTGGACAGCCGGCTGGCCCGGCTTCCTGACCGGGCTGCGGACCGGGAGCGGGGGCGAACGCCACGAGGTGGTGTTCCGCGAGGACGAGGCGGCTCCGCCGGTGGGCGCGGTGCTGGTCGGCTGCGACGGCGTCTCGGCCGAGGCCTTGGCCGAGGCGCGCGTCGGCCGCGGCGTCGGCCGCTGGAGCATGGCCTCCCGCCGCCTGACCTTCGCCCGCAACCTGTTCGTCGACGAGCGCAATCCGTGGCTGACGCTGCCGCAAAGCTGCGAGTTCCGCGTCGACGGCGCCGTGCGCAGCTACGCCCTGAGCTGGCGGGATCTGCCGGACGCCACCCGCGACGCGGCCTTCGCCGCCGCGCGCAGCCCGCGCCATGTCACCGACATCCGCCTGCGCCCCTGGGCCGGCGGTCAGTGGATCAGCCTGGGCGGCTTTGACGGCGACCCGGCCGGCGCCGACGGGGTGCGGCTGATCGCGCTGCAGGCGGAGGTCGACGCCCGGGCCGACGAAATCCGCGCCGCGCCGGCGGTGGTGTTCGACCTGCGCGGCAACGGCGGCGGCTCCTCGTCGTGGATCTACGGTCTGGCGCGGAGCCTGTGGGGCGAGGATCACGTCGCCTGGCGCCGGCCGCAGGCGACCGCGGTCGACTGGCGCGCCTCCGAGAAGAACCTGGCGACGATCGAGGGCTACAAGCCCGTTCTGGGCTCCAACCCGGAGGTGCTGGCCTGGCTGAACGAGATATCGGCCGGCCTGAGCGCCGCCCGGGCCGCCGGGGAGCCGATGTGGCGGCAGGGGGATGAGGACGAGGCGCCGCCTCCGGCGCCGGCCGCGCCCTCGCCGATGAAGGCCCGCGCCTGGGTGTTCACCGACTCCGGCTGCGGCTCGGCCTGCCTTGACGCTGTCGACCTGCTGAAGGCGCTGGGGGCCCGGCACGTCGGTCTCGAGACGTCCGGCGACACCGTCTACATGGAGATTCGCGAGGAGACCCTGCCCAGCGGCCGCGTCACCGCCCGCATCCCGATGAAGGTCTATCGCGGCCGCGTGCGCGGCAACAACGAGACCTACGTCCCGGAGCATGAATGGACCGGCGATCTCTCGGACACGGCCGGCATAGAGGCGTGGCTGGCCGGACTCGACGCCGCCGCGACTGGGCGCTAGGGGCGGGTCATGAGCGAAGACATCGTCAAGGACGCCAACGGCAACCGCCTGTCGGACGGCGACAGCGTCACCCTGATCAAGGACCTCAAGGTCAAGGGATCGGGCGGCGTGACCCTGAAGCGCGGGACCCTGGTCAAGAACATCCGCCTGACCGGGGACCCCGACGAGATCGAGGCCAACGTCGAAAAGGTCCGCGGCCTCGTGCTGCGGACGGAGTTCGTCAAGAAGGCCTGATTTAAGGGCGCTATCGCTCGCCGCGCGGCGGCTCGCTGCTTGAGCGCGTTCTGCGCCTAGCCCTGTGCGTTGCGGACGGCGGCGGCCGCGGCGAAGGGCGTGACCACGCCGGCGAAGAGGACGTAGGCGGTCAGGAAGGCCAGGGCGGGCGCCGGCGACAGGCCGCTGGCGGCGCGCTCAAGCGAGCCCGAGCCGAACACCACCGGCGGGATGAACAGCGGCAGCACCACCACGGCGATCAGCAGGCCGCCGCGCTTCGAGCCCAGCGCCAGCGCCGCGCCGAGCGCCCCGGTCAGGGCGAAGCCCAGCGCGCCGATCGCGGCCGAGGCGGCGACCAGCGGCGCCTGGCCCGGCCCAAGCCCCAGGGTCACCGCCGCTACGGGCGCGGTGATCGCCAGCGGCAGGCCGATGGCCAGCCATTGCGCCGCCGCCTTGCCGAGCACCACCAGCTCCATGGCGATCGGCCCGAGCGCGATCAGGTCCAGCGCGCCGTCCTCGAGGTCGCGTTCGAACAGCCGCTCCAGCGAAAGGGTCGAGGCCAGGGCGAGGGCCAGCCAGGCGACGCCCGCGGCCACCGGCCGGAGCCCGGCCGGATCGCCCCCCGCCGCCAGCGGAACCAGCGTCGTCAGGCACAGGAAGAAGCCGCAGGCCAGCAGCGGCCCGCCGCCGCCCGCCCAGGCCAGGGCCAGCTCGCGCCGGAACAGGACGCCCAGGGCGCTCATCGGCCGCCCCCGATCTCGACCGCCCGGGCCGCCACCGGCAGCGGATCGTGGACGGCGGCGAGGATGGTCCCGCCCTTGTCCAGATGCGCCTGCATCAGCACGCCCAGAGCCGCCCGCCAGCGCGCGTCGAGCGGGGCGAACGGCTCGTCCAGCAGCCACAGCGGCCGCGGCGCCGCCACCAGCCGGGCGAAGGCCAGCCGCCGCCTCTGCCCCGCCGACAGCTGACGCACCTCCAGCTCCAGCAGCGGCGCCAGCGCCAGCACGTCGATGGCGGCGGCGACCCCGTCCGTTTCGGCGCCCAGCCAGCGGGCCTGGAAGGCCAGCTCGTCGCGCGCCCGCCGCGCCCCCTTCAGCCCGTCCAGATGGCCCAGCCAGTGCAGTCCGCGCCGCCGGGCCTCGCCCGCCTCGCCGCCGGTGAAGGCGATGGTCCCGGCGTCGGGTCGCAGGAAACCGGCTATGGCGCGCAGCAGGCTGGTCTTGCCCGCGCCGTTGGCCCCGGTCAGGGCGACGGCCTCGCCCGCGGCCGCCGACAGGGTCAGGCCGCGGAACAGCACCCGCTCGCCGCGGGAGAGGGTGAGGTTGTCGATATTTAGCACGACGTCTCCCTCCCCGTCCCGGGGAGGGTGGTCGCGCAGCGACCGGGCGGGGAGGGGTCGGCGACCCATCCACCGGCGCTCCCGTCGCCGAGCCGCCCCCACCCCGCCGGCGCCCCGCGCCGACGGCCCTCCCCCGTCGGGGGAGGGAGACGGTTTGTGCGACCGGTTCTCAATACCCGCGTCGCCGTCGTGGATACATGGACGGGGCCGAAGGCCGTCGCTATATGCGGCCGTGCCGCAGCAGGCGTTCGCCGCGCGCGGCGGGGACCTGTGCGCCCCGTCGTTTGTCGCGCGATCGCGCAACCGGATTGTCGGGCGGCTTTGACCAGAGGAACCCTCTCCATGCCGTCGATCGACAGCCTCAAGACCCGTCAGGATCTCTCCGTCGGGCGCAAGAAATACGCCTATTACAGCCTTCCGGCCGCCGAGGAAGCCGGCCTGGCCGGGATTTCCCGCCTGCCGCGCTCGATGAAGGTGCTGCTGGAGAACCTGCTGCGCAACGAGGACGGCGTCTCGGTCACCGAGGCCGACCTGCG
>JAEZIH010000011.1 GCA_023416055.1 Pseudomonadota bacterium
CACTTCCAGCGGATGCAGGCCGCAGAAGTCGGCGATCTGCTCGAAGGTGAGGGAGGTGTTGTCGACCAGCCAGACCGCGGTGGCCTTGGGCATCAGGATGTCGGTCATGAGCGTCTTGCTTCTGTTAGGGAGGCCGCCGCGGCGGGTTCCGGATACGACGGCGCCCGACCTTTCGGCCGGGCGCGTATGACGCCGATATAAGCCCATTCGCTGCAAAAGAAAACGAAACCCGACATCGTCATACAGCCAAGGTTCATCCGCGCTGGCGAACAGTGCGGTCACAGACGCGTTGTGCGTCACAGAAAGCCAATGGGAGGGAACCCATGCTGATCGAAACCCTTGCCGCCGCCATGCTGATTTCGGGCGGCGCCGCCCAACAAGCCGCACCCTACGCCCCCGGCGGGCAGGAGCGGGTCGCCCCGCGTGGCGACTACCGCCAGACCTGCAGCGGCGAATACGTCAACCGCGGCCGCCTGTATGCCGACTGCCGCGATCGTCGCGGCGTCGTTCGGGGCACCTCGATCGAGCTGAGCCGCTGCACGGCCCACGAGATCCGCAACGACAACGGCCTGCTGGTCTGCGGCCCCGTTCGCGGGACCTACGAGAGCCGCCCCGGCGGCGGCGGACGTCCGGACCACGGCGGCGGCTGGGGCAACGGGCGCAGCGAGATCACCGTCTATCGGGACGCCCTGTATCGCGGCGAGTCGACGACTTTCCGCGGCGAGATGTCCAACCTGCGCAACACCGCCTTCAACGACGTGATCAGTTCGATGCGTCTCCGGGGCTCCTGGGAGGTTTGCACGGACGCCTACTTCCGCGGCGCCTGCCGGGTGTTCAGCGACGACGTCTGGAACCTGCAGCAGCACGGCCTGAACGACCGCATCTCCTCGCTGCGTCCCGTTCGCCGTTAAGGCTCAGACCGTCAGGACGATCTTGCCGACATGGCCGCCCGCCTCGAGCCTGAGGTGGGCGGCCGATGCCTGTTCAAGGGGGAAGGTCGCGTCGACGGGAGGGCGGATCAGTCCCCGCGTCACCCACGGCCAGGCGGTCGACTCGACCGCCGCGATCAGGCGGGCCTTCTCGTCGGCCGGGCGTCCGCGCAGGGTCGAACCGGTCAGGACGATCCGTTTCATCATCAGCCGGCCGAGGTCGATATCGGCCCGCCCGCCCGACTGGGTAGCGATGACAACCCAGCGCCCGAAGGGCTTGAGCGCCGCCTGATTGAGGGCCGCGTATTCGGCGCCGACCATGTCCAGCACCACGTCGGCCCCGCCGAAGGCGCGGATCTCAGCCTCAAGATCATGGACGCCTGCGTCCAGGCTCAGGTCCGCGCCGAGGGCGCCGGCCGCCCGGGCCTTGCCGGCCCCGCGCGACGTGGCGATCACCTGCGCGCCGGCGGCCTTGGTCATCTGGATGGCGGTGACCCCGATGCCGCTGGTGGCGCCATGGACGAGCAGGGTCTCCCCGGGCTGCAGCGCGCCCGCCTCGAAGACGTTGGCGAACACCGTGCAAACCGTTTCGGGCAGGGCGGCGGCCTGGACAAAGTCGAGCCCTGAGGGGATCGGCAGGGCGTGACGGGCGTCGACGACGGCGTATTCGGCGTAACCGCCCCCGCCGAGAAGGGCGCAGACCGGATCCCCGACCGACCACCGCGAGACGCCTTCGCCGATCTGATCGACCTCGCCCGCGACCTCCAGACCGAGCGTCTCGGGAGCGCCGGGCGGCGGCGGATAGCGACCCTGCCGCTGGAGCAGGTCGGGACGGTTCACGCCGGCGGCGCGGACACGGATACGGATCTGGCCCGGCCCGGCGACCGGATCGGGACGCTCGCCCAGTCGCAGCGCCTCCGCAGGCCCCGCTCCGCCTGAGATTTCGACAGCCCGCATCGCCGCCCGTCCTTGCATTCGTCGGTGTCAGGGCGTTCAGATAGGCGCTTGCCAGCGGCTTGGCCACGAAGGAGGCGGTGATGTTCGAGGACCTGGAGCCCCGTCCGGCGCGAGGCGCGCCGCTGATCGCCCTGACGCGAGAGGATCTGGACGGCTATTCGGTGGAAGACCTCAAGGAGCGCATCGCCGGTCTAGAGGCCGAGATCGCCCGCGCCAGGGCCGCGATCGAGGGAAAGTCGTCGCAACGCTCGGCCGCAGACGCGATGTTCAACTTCCGCTCCTGACAACCCACTGATTCTACTTTTGGCATGGCGGTTGCAGACGGCGCATGCACCGCGCGAAACCGTGCCGGCCGTGTTACGGATGCGCCTTGCTCATGAGTCTGACCGAGTTGATGCCCAGCGACGACCTCATCCCTTCCGCCGGACGCGACCGCGCGGCCGTCGTCGACGACTTCGCCCGGTCGGAGCTGTTCGACCGCACCTTCCGTGAAGGCATGGAGCTGGTCGAGGAGACCGCCTCCTACCTTGACGGAGACGGGCGGCGGGAATCCAAGCTGCTGTCCCGCGCCACGGCCCTGGCCTATGCGGGCGAGAGCATGAAGCTGACCACGCGGCTGATGCAGATCGCCTCGTGGTTGCTGGTGCAGCGGGCCGTACGCGAAGGCGACATGACCGCCGAGGCGGCCTGCGATCCCCGCTACCGTCTGGCCGAGCGCAAGATCGAGACTGAGCCGACCAACCCCGAGCTGCCGATCGCCCTGATCGAATACCTGGTCCGCGCCGAGAAGCTGTACGACCGCGTCCTGCACCTCGATCGGCGCATGTTCGTGGACGCGCCGGCCGAAGAACCGGTCAATCCGGTGCAGAGCCAGCTGGACCGGCTTGCGGCGGCGTTCCGGACCTGAGGGCTATGGCCCGACGTCGTCGGCGTCGCGGCCGCGGCCGTCATCGACCGGCCGGGGCAGGCTGACGGCGATGCCGAGGGCCTCGGCCAGCTTGTCGTCGCGACCATAGACGTCCTCGCGGAAGGCGACCCGGCCCTGGCCGTCGACGAAGGCCGTCCAGTAGAGCAGCCGCACGGTGATTTCGCGGCCGGTCTGGATGCGCTTGGTCTGCCGGGCGTCCAGAGCGGTGTCGAAGTCGGACAGCAGGGCGGGGTTCGGCGAGAGAAGCAGCCGCGCGAACTCGACGGCGTCCTGCACCCGCACGCAGCCGTGGCTGCGCTGGCGCATCGCGAGGTTGAAGGCCGACTTCGTCGGCGTGTCGTGCAGGAAGATGGCGTAGCTGTCGCGCAGCTCGAACTTCACATAGCCGAGGGCGGCCGTGGGGCCCGCACGCTGAATGACCTGGCCGTTCGAGATGTACATGTTCTGGCTGGCCAGATAGCCCGGACCCTTGGGCAGGATCTCGTTGCGGGCGATCGAGGCCGGGACGTACCAGGGCGGGTTGGCGACCACCGAGGCGAATTGCTTCTCGAGACTGGGGGTCTGGTTGTTGGGCGAGCCGACGACCACGCGGTTGGAGTGAACCGGGTTGCCGTCCTTCCAGTAGACCATGATGGCGGCGGCGGTGTTCACCTCGATCCGCTCGGGGGCGAGATCGCGCTTGAGCCAGCGGCGGCGTTCGAGGTTGAGGGCGATCTGGCGGGCCCGGTCCTCGGAGGACGCCGACAGAGAGCGCTGGGTGCCCGTCCCGATCCGGCCGTCGGCCGCCAGGCCATGACGGACCTGGAAGCCCTTGACCGCCTGCTGCAACTCGGGGCCGTAGAAGTTGCCCATTCCCGCCAGTCGGGCGCCGTCGGACGCGGACAGGTCACCTTCGGCCACGAGCCGTTCGATCAGGACGGGGATGCGGCTGTCGCTCGTTCCGGGCTCGATCGTCGCGCCGGGGCGGAACACCGGCCAGCTGCGGCCGTCGCGGATCATCCGGCGGTAGCGCACATAGCCCGCTGACAGATTGGTGTAGCCGATGTCGGTGGGCGCGAGGCTCTCGAACCATTCGACCAGGGCGTTGCGGGCGAGGGCGTCGTTCAGGCCGAGCGGCAGGTCGACGCGATTCTTCTGCATCTCCCAGAGGTCTTCGACGGTCTCGGGGCGCACGCGGCCCTCGGCGAGCACCCGGCCGTAGGTCATGGCCGCGGCGGTGGTCCGCATCTCGGTGGCGGCCGGATTGGCGGCGAGGGCCTCGAAGTCGAAGAAGTCGGCCTGCGACAGGCCATGGCGTTCGGCTTGCGACGCAGCCGAGCGCAGCGCCCGCAGCCGCTCGGGCGTCCACACGGGACGCCAGCCGTTCATCTCATAGAAGGCGCGAACGTCGGGCTGCAGGGTCGACGGCAGGCGCGCCAGCTGGTCGTTGAAGCTGTCGTAGAAGGCGATCGCGGCGGGATCGCGGGTCTGGGCCCGCGCCGCCATGCTGCTTGCCGACGCCAGGGCCGCCGCCGCTGCGCCCAGACCCAGTTGCCGTCGATTCATCACTGATGCTCTTCGCCCGTTTCCACGCAGGACCCTGCGTTCACGCCCTGGTGGTCCAACGTCGGCATGTTATCGGCGTTCCGGCCAAACAGAAAGGCGTCGGCCCTGGGACCGACGCCTTCGTGATCGTCTGTGGCGCAGGTGTGGCCCGGAAGCCAGACCGGCTTACTTCTTGATGAAGCCGCCGAACTTGTTGTTGAAGCGCGAAACGCGGCCGCCGCGGTCCATCAGCTGCTGGTTGCCGCCGGTCCAGGCCGGGTGGGTCAGCGGGTCGATATCCAGGTTCAGGACGGCGCCTTCCTTCTGATAGGTCGAGCGCGTCTGGTAGGTCGTACCATCCGTCATCGTCACGGTGATGAAGTGGTAGTCGGGGTGGGTATCGGCCTTCATGGTCGTTGTCCGGTCTCTGCGCGATGACGATGCCGACCGTCGGTGCGCGAAAATGAGAAACCCGCCGGGCGGCGGCGGGAATGAGGGGCGGCGTTTACACCGGGCGCCGTTCCGGGGCAAGAGGCCCGGCCATGACCGATACGACCGCCCAAGCTTCCGACTCCGTCGACCTGCGCGGACGCCCCGGCGCCGGCGCTCTGCTGGTCGAGCAGATGGGCGAAGCCGGCCAGCGGCGCGAGAAGCGGCGGGACATTCGACCGCTGGCGCGGCTGATGCCCTACGCCCTTCGCCACAAGGGCCATGTGGCGATGGCGGTGTTCTGGCTGCTGATGTCGACCGCGGCTTCGCTGGGGCTCACCGTGACGGCGCGCGGTGCCATCGACCACGGTTTCGAGAACGGCGGCGAGCGTCTGAACCTGTGGTTCCTGGTTCTGGCGGTCAACGCCCTGTTCCTCGGCCTCGCCACGGCCGTCCGCTACTTCTTCGTCACCAAGACCGGCGAGCGGGTCGTGGCCGATGTGCGCAAGGGCCTGTTCGGCCGCATTCTGACTCTGGACCCGGCCTTCTACGCCCGCATGCGCACCGGCGAGGTGCTGTCGCGGCTGACCACCGACATCGCCCTGGTCGAGACGCTCATGACCACCTCGGTGTCCTACGCCCTGCGGAACCTCCTGACCCTGATCGGCGGCACCATCCTGCTGTTCATCGTCAGCCCCAAGCTGACCGGTCTGGTCCTGCTGGTCGTGCCGTTGCTGCTGGGGCCGCTGTTCCTGTTCGGACGGGTGGTGCGGCGGTTGACGGTTGCGTCGCAGGACCGGTTCGCCAGCGCCGTGGGCTTCGCCGGCGAAAGCGTGGACGCCATCGAGACGGTCCAGGCCTTCGGTCGCGAGCAAAGCGCCATCGGCCGGTTCGGGGCGGCGGTGGAGGAGGCCTTCGCCGTTTCGCTGGCGCGCATCCGGGCCCGGGCCTTCATGACCGCCCTGGTCATCGTGGTGATGTTCGGCGGCGTGACCCTGGTGCTGTGGCTGGGCGCGCAGGACGTCATCGCCGGTCGCATGAGCCCGGGGGCGCTGCTGCAGTTCGTGCTGCTGTCGGTGTTCGCGGCGGGGGCCGTCGGCGCGCTGGGCGAGAGCTGGGGTGACGTGCAGAAGGCCGCCGGGGCCATGGAGCGGATCGACGAGCTGATGCGCAGCGCGCCCTCGATCGCCGCCCCTGCCGCGCCGCGGGAACTGCCCCAGCCGCCGGTCGGCGAGGTGTCGATGTCGGCGGTCCGCTTCAACTACCCGGGCCGACCGGACCTGCCGGCGCTGAAGGGCTTCTCCCTGACGGTCCGACCCGGAGAGACCGTGGCGCTTGTGGGACCGTCGGGGGCCGGCAAGAGCACAGTCTTCCGCCTGCTGCTGCGCTTCTATGATCCGCAGTCCGGCGTGGTGTCGGTGGACGGGGTCGACGTACGCGAGGCCGATCCGGTGGCCGTCCGGGGTCGCTTCGCATGGGTCTCGCAGGAAGCCCCGCTGTTTTCCGGTTCGTCGATGGAAAACATCCGCTTCGGCCGGGAAGATGCGAGCGAGGACGAAGTGCGGAGTGCGGCGCGGGAGGCCCAGGCGCTGGCGTTCATCGAAGGCCTGCCTGAGGGCTTCGCCACCCCGCTCGGCGAGCGGGGCAAGAGCCTGTCGGGCGGCCAGCGTCAGCGCATGGCCATCGCCCGCGCCCTCGTCCGAGAGGCGCCGATCCTGCTGCTCGACGAGGCCACCTCCGCCCTCGACGCCGAGAACGAGCGTCTCGTTCAGGCCGCGCTGGACAAGGCCATGTCGGCCCGCACCACCCTGGTGATCGCCCACCGCCTGGCGACGGTGCTCAGCGCCGACCGCATCGTGGTCATGGACGACGGCCGGGTGGTGGAGGAGGGGACGCATGCCGAGCTGATGGCCCGCGGCGGCTTGTACGCGCGGCTGGCGGATCTGCAGTTCCGGGCGGACTGACGCCGGCGCGGAAGGGCCGCGCCCGTCCTCAGGAGATCAGCGCCGGATCGAGATACTTGAGGTTCTCCTCGCGAATCTTCGCCGCCGCTTCGTCGTAGAGGAAGGGCAGGAAGGCGAAGCGCTCGCCGCGAGTGACCGGCGTCGCTTCGTGCAGGAGCGAGCATGAAAAGACACAGGCCCCCCCCGGCGGCGGCCGATAGGTCCGATCGCCGAACTCGGGGAAACGCAGGTCGCCGCCTTCGTAGTCGGCGTTCAGATTGATCGAGACCGCGAAACGGCGATGCGCCGTCCCCTTGGTGGTGTTGTCGCGGTGCGGCCGGAAGAAACCCCCGGCGTCGGCATCGTAGCGGGCCACGAGGTAGCGCTCGATCCGCGTCGGACGGAAGTGAAAGGCCTTTTCGATCTGCGGGGTCAGGCGGCGGGTCAGGCGGGCCACGACCTCCTTCTGCAGCTGCGCATCCTCGACGATGACGTCGGACCGGCGCTTGTGCTGATCGTTCATCACCAGGGTCGTGACCCCGTCGATCTCGCGCATGAAGCCGGAGGGTTCGCCCCCGACCTCGCGATAGAGGTCGACCAGGCGCTGGCAGAAGGCGGGCTCGAAGATGCGCGGCGCGACCAGCACGGGGGCGGTGGCGACGAAGCCGCCGTGACGAACGGGCGGCGGCAGGGTGGCGATCCGGGCGAGGAGCTCCGCCGCCTGTTCCGGGCCCGTGGCCCCCATGAGGTGCAGGGCCGGGTCGATCAGGAACCAACGCTCGTCCTCTCCGACCTCGTAGAGCGCCGCAGCGGAGCCGTCGGGGTCGAACAGGAAGCGCAGACCCGGCGTCGCGTCCTTGCGGGTCTGCCTTTCGGGATCTTGGCCGACCACGATCACGAAGGCGCTGGCGTGGGCGTCGTTGAAGGGCGCACGGGCCCGTCCGATTCGCGCCACGGCGTCGTCGACGCCCTCGGCCCGGACGAAAACAAGCAGCAGGTAACGCCCCGCGGCCGTGTCGACGACGTAGCGGGGGTTGCTGACGCCAGCGGCCGTAAAGACCGGGGCGGGATCGCCGAACAACAGGGGCATGGCGGAACGTTGCCCGGCCAGCCCCTGTCGTTTCAAGTCCTGATCAGCCGGCGGCCATCACGCCGCAGGCTACGCGGTCGCCGGCGCCGCCGATCGGCTGGCTGACCTGGTCGTCGGCGTTGGCGTGGATGACGAGCGCCGAACCGTCCGCGTCCCACAGCCACTGGCCCGGGCCCTCCCGGGAGATGCGGGCGGTGGTGGTGAAGATCTCGGCGCGGACCCGGCCGGCTTCATCGGCGAAGATGTTGGGCAGGTCGCCGTCATCCGGGCCACCCGGGTTCAGCAGGCCGTGCGGCGCTTTCGGCTCGTCGTGATTGATATGCCCGCCGGCGGAGGTGAAGGGCGCGGCGCACTGGCCCGTCGCGTGAATGTGGACGCCATGCCATCCGGGGGTCAGGCCGTCGGCCTCGATGCGGATCAGCAGGCCGGTGGGCCCCTGGGTGAGGACGGCGCGCCCGATGTTGGCGCCCGAGGCGTTGATCAGCGTCGCTTCGCCGAAGTCGCCGGTCAGGGCCCGCATGGGGCGCCACGAATAGTCGTTGGCTGTAACGTTGACGCAGGCGCCCAGAGCGAGGGCGGCGGGCACGGCGGCGAGGGTGGCGAGACGGGCAGGACGCATGGCGAAAAATCCCCTGTTCATGGGCGCTGGACCGGCGGCTTCGCTTTGCCACCACAGCCCCCGGATGCTAGAAAACCGGTCAGCGGATCACGTTCCGATTCCGGCC
>JAEZIH010000107.1 GCA_023416055.1 Pseudomonadota bacterium
CTGTCGCTGAACCTGGCCAGGGCGGCGATGACCGCCCAGGCCGCCATCGCCGAGGCCGCCCTGGCCCAGGCTGACCGCCCCGCCGCCCTGTCGCCGGATCCCTTCAACGTCGGCCCGGCCATGACCCAGGTGATGTCCGGCCTCGCCTCGCGGCCGGACAAGCTGTTCGCCGCCCAGGCCGACCTGTTCAACCGCTACATGGACCTGTGGGCCTCCACCGCCCGCATCGCCGCCGGCGAGGACGTCCCGCCGCCCTCGACCGACAAGCGCTTCAAGGACCCGGCCTGGTCCGAGAACCCGCTGTTCGACGTCATGCGCCGCTCGTACCTGACCACGGCGGAGTGGATGAACGGCCTCGTCGCCTCGGTGGAGGATGTGGACCCGCGCACCAAGCGCCGCGCCGAGTTCTTCACCAAGCTGCTGACCGACGCCTTCTCCCCGTCGAACTTCCTCGCCTCCAACCCCGCGGCGCTGAAGGCGCTGGCCGAGACCAGCGGCGAATCACTGGTGAAGGGGATGCAGAATTTCGCCGCCGACCTGGAGCGCGGCGCCGGCAAGCTGAAGATCAGCCAGGCCGACTACGGCCGCTTCGAGGTGGGCGTGAACGTCGCCACCGCCCCCGGACAGGTGGTCTGGCGCGACGAGCTGTTCGAATTGATCCAGTACGACCCGGCCACCGAGCAACAGCGAGCCATCCCGCTGCTGATCTTCCCGCCGTGGATCAACAAGTTCTACATCCTCGACCTGCGGCCCGAGAACTCGATGATCCGCTGGCTGTCGGCCCAGGGCTTCACCGTCTTCGTCTGCTCGTGGATCAATCCGGACGTCGACAAGGCCGGCTTCGGCTTCGACGACTACCTCGAGAAGGGCGTCTACCGCGCCGTCGAAAAGGCGCTGGAGCAGTCGCAGGCCGACCGCGTCAACACGGTCGGCTACTGCATCGGCGGCACCCTGATGGGTGCGGCCCTCGCCCACATGGCCGCCCGCGGCGACGATCGCATCGGCGCGTGCACCTTCTTCGCCGCCCAGCACGACTTCGCCGAGGCCGGCGATCTGCTGCTGTTCACCGACGACCACTGGCTGGCCGAGATCGAGCAGCAGATGGACGCCGCCGGCGGCGTCCTGCCCGGCGCGGCCATGGCCGACACCTTCAACGCCCTGCGCGCCAACGACCTGATCTGGTCCTTCTTCGTCAGCAACTATCTGATGGGCCAGGACCCGCCCGCCTTCGACCTGCTGTTCTGGAACGCCGACCAGACCCGCATGCCGAAAAAGCTGCACATGGACTACCTGCGCTCGATGTACGGCCGCAACGCCCTGACCGGCGGCGAGTTCGAGATCGGCGGCGTCAGGGTCGACCTGTCGAAGGTCCGGCTGCCGCTCTACTTCCAGGCCAGCCGAGAGGACCACATCGCGCCGATGAGGTCGGTCTACCGCTCGGCCCGCGCCTTCAGGAACGCCGACGTCACCCTGACCCTCTCCGGCTCCGGTCATATCGCGGGCGTGGTCAATCCGCCGGCGGCGAACAAGTACCAGCACTGGATCAATCCCGACCTGCCGGAGAGCCTTGATGACTGGCTGGCCGGCGCCGAACAGCACCCGGGCAGCTGGTGGAGCCACTGGGCCGCCTGGCTGCACGCCCGCTCGGGCGACTGGGTTCCGGCGCGGAATCCGTCCAAGGGACCGTTGAAACCCGTCGAGCCGGCCCCCGGCGCCTATGTGAAGGTCAAGTCTTGAGCCGCAACGTCAACCTGCTGCTGGCCGCCGTCAGCCTCCTCGCCCTGTTCCTCGTCACCCTCAGCGCCATCTCCACGGCCTCGCCCGAGCGCGCGCCGGTCTATCTGGCCTGCGCCCTGTTCAGCGCCCTCGGCTTCATGCTGCTGAACGGCCTGTGGATGCACAGCCGCCGGCGCAAGCCCAAGCCGCTGATCGACCGTGCGGCGCCGATGACCCTGGTCATGGCGATGATCTTCCCGCTGACCATCATCCTGTCCGCCGTCCTGCCGCTCATCGGCCCAGGCGGCGACTACGGCCTGATGCTGATCATGGCCGGCGTCTGGACCGGCCTGACGCTCCAGTCCGCCCGCGCGGCGCTGAAGGCGGACTGAGCCGGCTCGCCGGCCGGATCACTCCAGACCGGCCCCCTCGTCCAGGCCCAGCATCAGGTTGAGGTTCTGCACCGCCGCACCGGACGCCCCCTTGCCGAGGTTGTCCAGCAGCGCCACCAGCCGCACCTGCTCGCCGCCGCGGTCGCCGAACACGTGCAGGCGCATCCGGTTGGTCCCGTTCAGCCCCTCCGGCGACAGGCCGGTCATGGCCTCCGTCTCCTCCAGCGCCGCCACCTCGACGAAGCGCGCGCCCGCATAGGCTTCCACCAGCGCCCCGTGCACCACCTCGACCGAGGGGCTCGACGGCAGCGCCGCCAGGTGCAGCGGAACCTCGACCAGCATGCCCTGCCGGTACGCCCCCACCGCCGGCGCGAACAGCACCGGCCGCTCCAGCCCGGTATGCCGCGTCATCTCCGGCACGTGCTTGTGCTTCAGCGTCAGGCCGTAGGCGCGATACGGCGGCGCGCCCTCCCCGGCCTCGAACTCGGCGATCATCGCCTTGCCGCCGCCGGAGTAGCCGCTCACCGCATTCACGGTCACCGGCCAGCCCGCCGGGATGATTCCCGCCGACACCAGCGGCCGCACCAGGCCGATGAAGCCGGTAGGATAGCAGCCCGGATTCGACACCCGCGTCGCCGCGGCGATCTTTTCCCGCTGCCCCGGCGCCATTTCGGCGAAGCCGTAGACCCAGTCCGCATCCACCCGGAAGGCCGTCGAGGCGTCGATCACCCGCACCGCCGGGTTCTCCACCATCGCCACCGCCTCGCGCGCCGCATCGTCGGGCAGGCACAGGATCACCGCGTCGGCGCTGTTCAGCGCCTCGAGCCGCGCCTCGACGTCCCGACGGCGGTCGCCGAGCAGGATCAGCTCGAGGTCGGAGCGGCCCTCGAGCCGCTCGCGAATTTCGAGCCCGGTAGTTCCGGCCTCGCCGTCGATGAAGATGGTGTGGGTCACTGGCCGTTCCTGCTAGGCTCGCCGGATGACGAGACTGGAATTCATGGCGTCGGCGCAACGGGCGCTCCTCGGCTCCGTCACTCCGAATGTTCGATCGGTCACTGGCTCCGTCGGCGATAAGGCTATCGTCGTCCGGTACATTGTCGATGGAGAGGTCGACGAGCCGACGCGTGAGGAGCTTTCATGCGCATCGACCCGGATCATCGCCGATATGCACCCTGGCTGGTCCTTCGAGGAGGAGTTCATCCGCCTCGACGCGCCTGCACCGCTACCCGGCGCCACTCTCGCTCTCCACTTCTACGAACGCCACGAACCGCTTCCGCCAGAATAGACAAGGGCGCTCCGGTCTCCCGAAGCGCCCCCATCCATAACCGCTTTCGCGAAACGCCTTAGCGCTTCGAGAACTGGAACGAACGGCGGGCCTTAGCGCGGCCGTACTTCTTGCGCTCGACGACGCGGGCGTCGCGGGTCAGGAAGCCGTGCGGCTTCAGGACCTTGCGCAGCTCCGGCTCATAGTGCGTCAGGGCGTGCGACAGGCCGTGGCGGATGGCGC
>JAEZIH010000111.1 GCA_023416055.1 Pseudomonadota bacterium
GCGGCGCAACAGGGCGAGACGGGCCGCGGAATCGTGTAAGCGAAAAGCATGCAGAGCTTTTCGACCCCCGTTCCCGGCATCCTGCCGTCGCAGTCCATCGAGGCCCTGATCGCCGGCGGGGCGATCGTCTCCGAGACGCCCTTCGACGCCGACCAGGTCCAGCCGGCCAGCCTCGACCTGCGCCTGTCCGACCGGGCGTGGCGCGTGCGGGCCTCATTCCTGCCCGGCGCGCGCAAGGTCGAGGACCGCATCGCCGACGTGGTCATGCATCCGATCGATCTGTCGGCCGGCTATGTGATGGAGAAGGGCTGCGTCTACATCGCCCGGCTTCAGGAGCGCCTGGCCCTGCCCAAGGGGCTGATCGCGCGCGCCAATCCCAAGAGCTCGACCGGCCGGGTGGACGTCTTCGTGCGCCTGCTGACCGACCGGGGCGCCAGTTTCGACGACGTCGACGAGGGCTATGACGGGCCGCTGTACCTCGAGATCGCGCCGCAGACCTTCTCCATCCTGGTGCGGCCGGGGACGCGGCTGAACCAGCTGCGGCTGAAGGCCGGCGAGCCGCCGAAACTGGAAACCCGCAGCGTGGGGGTCGACCTGCACGGCGCCGACGGGACCATCGTCGGCTATCGCGGACGGCGGCACGCCGGAGTGGTCGACCTCGATCGCATCGACGGCCACGACCCGCGCGACTTCTGGGAGCCGCTGCCGGTGCGGCGCGGCGAACTGCTGCTGGACCCGGGCGAGTTCTACATCCTCGCCTCGAACGAAGCGGTCGAGATTCCGGTCATGCAGGCGGCCGAGATGACCCCGATCGATCCTTCGGTGGGCGAGTTCCGGGTGCACTACGCCGGCTTCTTCGACCCCGGCTTCGGCACTGACGAGGCCCACGGGGCCGGCTCCAAGGGCGTGCTGGAGGTGCGCACCCACGACACGCCCTTCCTGCTGGAGCACGGGCAGATCGTGGCGCGGCTGGTCTATGAGCCGCTGACCGAACGGCCCAGCCGCCTCTATGGCGAAGGGGGCAGCCACTACCAGAGCCAGGGCCTGAAACTGAGCAAGCATTTCCGCGCCTGGGCCTGAGGCGGAACCGCCACATCCGGGGCCGCGTTCGTCGGTCTGGAAGAAAGTCAGTTGGCGTTCGGGTTTGTATCGTGCAGGCTTGGACGGTTGACGGACAGGGGACCGTTAATGCGTCGAGGTGCGTTCAGTGCAGGAGTGGGAATGGCGGCGGCCCTCGCGGCGCCGGCCCTGGCCCTGACTCCGCCCGGCACGCAGCAGGCCATCGCCGACCCCTGGAAGGTCGAGCGCGAGCGCCCCGCCACCGTTTCCGACCTGCTCACCCGCATCGACCGCGACGCCCGCTTCGAGAGCGGAGCCCGCGGCTTCGAGGCCGGCGGCGACTGGTACGGCTATGACCCGGCGCGCAACCTGTCCTCGACCTGGGCGGCCGACAATCGCGACATCTGGTACGAGGGCGGCGAATACCGCGACCGCCTGCGGCTGCGCACCGAAGGCCGCGTGCGGCGCGCCGACGGCTCGCCCCTGCCTCCGGGACCGCTGGACCCGGCGGCGTTCGACGCCGAGCACTACGACCTGACCTACACCCGCGGATGGACCGAACGGCTGGGCCAGACCGGGGACGGCCTGGACGTCACCCTGACCCCGCACGTCGGGGTCGGCGTGGGCAGCCGCGGCCAGGTGACCGAGGCGGGGGCCACCCTGCGCATCGGCCGCAACCTCGACCGCCTGTTGCCCGAGGGCGAGGAAGCCTTCGGCGAGCGGGCGCGGTGGTACGTCTACGCCGCCGGCTCGGGCCGGGCCGTGGGCTACAACTGGGCCCGCAATCGCGACGGCGACTACGCCCGCTCGGGCGTCAGCCACGACTCCGGCGCCTTCCTCGGCGACGCCTCGATCGGAGTGGCCCTGCGCCGCGGCGCGGTCCAGAGCTCGATCGGCCTGGTCTATCGCGAGATCTCGGCCGAAGGCCTGCGCGCCGGCCACGGCGTCGACACGGACGTCTCCGAGGGTCTGCTGGCCTTCCAGCTGTCGATCAAGCCGGAGTAGGGGCCAGGGGCAAGACCCTGGACCTTGGACCCTGCACCCTATTCTCCCTTCGCCACGCCCTCGCGGCGGTCGTCGGCGGCGCCGTCCCAGGCCCAGAAGCCGTCCGACCTGCGGCGCCAGATCGCGCCGTGCAGGCCGGAGTTTTCGCTGGCGTTCGGGAGCAGCTGGATCCCGCGGTCGGCCAGGGCCTGTCGCAGTTCGGGCGGGAAGCGGTCGGCGTCGGCCCCGAAGCCGTCGCCCCGCGCGACGAGATTGGGCAGGGCGAAGGCCTGCTCCATGGTCATGCCCCAGTCCAGAACCGCGATCAGCGCCTTGGCGTTGTAGGCGAGGATTGAGGGCCCGCCCGGGGAACCGAGAGCCCCGAGGAAGCGGCCGTTGTGGTCAAGGATGATCACCGGGGCCATCGAGGAGCGCGGGCGCTTGCCGGCCGCCACGGCGTTGGCAGCCGGGCCTCCGTCCTCGCGCAGCGGTTCGAAGGAGAAGTCGGTCAGCTGGTTGTTGAGGAAGAAGCCGGCCGCCATCCGACCCGAACCGAACACGCTCTCGACCGTGGTGGTCATGCTGACCGCGTTCCCTTCGGCGTCGACGATGACGAAGTGCGAGGTGCCGGCCGGCTCCAGGGTGGCGTCGGGGCCGGTGAACACCCCGCCGGGGGGCGAGCCCGCCTCGGCCGCTCCGGTCAGGGTCGGCGCCAGGGCGGCCCGGGCGGCGACGTAGCCGGGATCCAGCAGGCCCTGCACCGGCACGCCGACGAAGCCGGGATCGCCCACGTAGCGGTCGCGGTCCGCGTACATCAGCCGCTGCAGCTGGGCGAAGGCGGTCCAGGCCCCGGCGCTGGCGGAACCCTCGAGGATGTCGGGCGTCCGCTCGGCCATGGCCAGGAGCTGCAGCACCGCCACCCCGCTGGACGGCGGCGGCGGCACGCAGACGATGTAGATGCGATAGGGACGGCACAGGGCCCCGCGCTCTATCGGCTGGTAGGCGGCCAGATCGCCCTCGGTCAGCAGGCCGGGGCGCGGCTCCTCCGCCACCGCGGCGACGATCTCTCGGGCGATGCGACCGCGATAGAAGGCCTCCGGCCCGCCGGCGGCGATCTCGGCCACGGTCTCGGCGTAGGCCGGATTGCGCAGCACGTCGCCGGCGCGGTAGCGGCTTCCGTCCACCCTGGTGAAGTAGCGGTCGGCCCAGGCGGTCCGGGCCTGGCCGGAGGTGGCGGCGATCATGCCGGCAAGCCGCGGGCTGACCTCGAAGCCGTCACGGGCGAGACGTTCGGCGTCCCCGAACAGCTCGCTCCACGGCAGCCGGCCATGCTCCCGCTGGACCATGGCCAGCATGGCCACCGCCCCGGGCGCGCCGGTCGAGCGCCCGCTGAGCACGGCGTCGCGGAACGGCAACGGGCGGCCGTTGTCATAGAACAGCTCGGGCGTGGCGGCGGCGGGCGCCGTCTCGCGGCCGTCGTAGCTGGTCACCTCGCCGGTAGAGGCGTCGTAGTGCATCAGGAAGCCGCCGCCGCCGAGGCCCGAGGACTGCGGCTCGACCAGTCCCAGCACCGCCTGCACCGCCACCGCCGCGTCCGCCGCCGACCCGCCTCGGCGCAGCACCGCCAGTCCCGCCTCGACGGCGTGGGGATTGGCGGCGACGACATAGGGGCCGCGCGCCGGCGGCGGCGCGACGAGGGCCGCCC
>JAEZIH010000153.1 GCA_023416055.1 Pseudomonadota bacterium
GCGGAAGTCGCCGATCGTCCAGGGCCCGGAGAAGTAGAAGCTGAACCAGCCGCGTTCGAACTCCGTCCAGACGTTGGAGATCTGCGCCGCCGAGGCCACCGGGGCGAGGCCCTCGTCGAACAGGCTCTTGTAGAAGGCCAGGGCGGCGATGAAGGACGGGCTGGAGAAATTGCCGCGCGTCGCCTCGTCCCTCAGCAACGGTTCGTCGCCCTGCAGGCCGAAGGTCAGCAGCTGTTCGAACTCGTTCAGCGGCAGCAGCACGGCGTAGCGGTCGGCCCCGACGACCCGCTTGACCGCGTGCATGGCCTGTTTCCAGCCGGCCCAGGTCTGCGGCACGGCGGCATGGCCCGCCTGCGCCAGCAGGTCGCTGCGATAGAAGATCAGCCGGGTGTCCACGTACCACGGCACCCCGGCCACCCGCCCGTCGATGCGGTTGGTGTCGAGCACGGCGGGGAACTGGTCGGTCAGCAGGTCGGAGGCGAAGTCCGGCAGGGCGCTGATCGCTCCGATCGCCGCCATCTCGGCCACCCAGGTGTTGCCGACCTGGCTGACGTCCGGCAGCGAGGAGCCGGCATAGGCGGTCAGCAGCTTCTGGTGCGCCGCCGTCCACGGCAACGCCTGCACCTCGACGCGGATGCCCGGGTTGCGGCGCTCGAACTCGGGCAGGATCTGCGGGACGTTGGTGGCCTCGTTGCCCATGGCCCAGAAGCGCAGGCGGGTGACCCCCGCCTCGCCGCGCCCGCAGCCGCTCAGGCCGGTCGCGGCGGCGCCGGCCATCAGGCCCAGAGCCGTCCGTCGATCCGGCCGCGCCGAGATCATGCCCTGTCCAGCCAGCCGCCCGTGAATCCGGCGACCTTCAGGCCGCGGATGAGGTTCGGCTCATGCCGCATGCGCTTCCACACCGCGTCCGAACGGTGGTTCTCGATCTGGATGACGATCGGCCCCTGGTCGATGCCCAGGTAGTCGTCGTCGACCCAGCCCACGCCGGGCACGATGCGACCGTGCTGCAGGGCGGCGCCGGTCTCCCGCAGGGTGGGGTTGAAGGAGTCGAGGAAGCCGTACTCGCCATAGATGCCCGCGCCGTAGCGGGCCTTCAGGGCCTTGAAGCAGGCGGTCACCTCGTCCGGGGCGAAGGGCATCGAACCAAGCGCCGCCGTCGGCGCAAGGGTGCCGTCGTCCCGCTCGCCCGGGCCGCGCGCCGAATAGCTGAAGAACTGCCGCTCGCGGCCGTCGATGACCTGTTTGAAGTCGCCCGGCCCGTCACAGGCCGTCAGGCCCCAGACGTCGGCCGAATAGCCGGCCCAGCCGTTGGTGTTGCGGATGGCGTGGTTGCGCTGCGCCGCCACGGCCCGGACGCTGTTCTGGAAATAGTCGAAGCCCGGGATCTCCGCCTGTTTCGCGCGCAGGAATTCATCGTGGATGCCGCGGAAGTCCACGAACATGTGGCTGTACTGGTGCCCGAACATGGGCGCGAAATGCAGGTGCGCCGGGCCGTACTCGTCGGTCCAGCTGCGGTCGTAGACGCTGCACCATTCGTCCCAGATCGCCCTGGGCAGCGGGTGGGTCGGGCTGCCCATGGCCAGCAGCAGGACCAGCATGCCCTCGTTGTAGACGTTCCAGTCGGCCGCGATGAAGCCGCTCTCCGGCTTCCATCCCATGGTGATGCGGTTGGGCCGGACCTCGGCCCAGTCCCACTCCACGCGCTCGTAGATGGCCTGCGCCAGCCGGCGGATTTCGCCCTCGTCGGGGTGGTCGCCGTCGAACCACTGCGCCGCGAACAGCATGCCGCCCAGCAGCAGGGCGGTATCGACCGTCGACAGCTCGTTGTCGCGGTAGCGGTGGCCGGTGTCGGTTTCGAGGAAGTGGTAGAAGAAGCCCTTGTAGCCCGACACGCCGGTCGCCTCGGGCCCCTGCGGCGCGTCATGGAAGAAGCGCATGGTGGTCAGGGTGCGCTCGCGCGCATCCTCGCGGCTCATCCAGCCGCGCTCGACGCCGATCGGCCAGCAGGTCAGGGCGAAGCCCACGGCGGCGATGGAGGCGAAGGTCTTCCTGGGCCAGCGGTCAGGGGTCAGACCGTTGGCGCGATTGGTGACGTGGGCGAACCAGCGGAAGGTGCGCTCCTGCAGTTCATCCAGTTCCGGATCCACCAGTCCGCCGCCGGAGGTGAAGGGCGCGCCCCCCGCGCCGCCGGCGCAGGCCGCGAGCCCCATAGCACCGAGGCCCGCGGCTGAACCCATCAGGAAACGGCGACGATCCATGGCGACGACTCTCATACTCAAAACGGGGGCTCGTCAAAAAAATCGGCCGCCCCCCGCGCGAGCGGAGGAGCGGCCGATGGTACTCAGGAGATCAGAAGCTGTAGCGCATGCCCAGTTGGAAGGTGCGGGTGGGGTACAGCACGCGGGACGGCCGTTCGAAGTTGGGGTTCGGGCTGGCCGCCGAGCCCGTGCCTCCGTCGAAGCCGGCGAAGTTGTCGAAGTTGAAGACGTTGATCGCGTCGACGTACAGCTCCAGTTCCGACGCATTCCAGAGCTCGAAGGTCTTCGTCAGACGAAGATCGAGGTTCCGGTAGGCCCACGAGTTCGGGATGATGAAGTTGTACTGCTGCGGCCGGCCGTGGTTCGGGCGATAAACGAAGGTCGGTCCACGATCGTCGAACACGTCGAACGGCGTGCCCGAGCCCAGCGTCAGAATGCCCGACAGGCGGAAATCCCACGGCAGGTCGACGATGCCGTTGGCGACGATCCGGTGACGCTCGTCATTGTCGGTCGGACGAACCGGCGAGGTTTCGATGCTGAAGCAGTCGAAGCAGAAGGCGTCACGACCGCCGTTCTGTTCAGCTTCCGACCACGTGTAGGCGACGTTCATCCCCCAGCCGGAGTCGGCTGTGTAGGGTTTGTCGAGCTTCACATACAGGGCGCGGAACTCGCGTTCCTTGTTGTGATCCGACACGAAATAGCCGCGGTACGGATTGTCGGCGCCCGGGCCGCAGAAACCGCCGTTGTCGCCGAAGCCGCCGCCGTCGTTCGGACGGTTCGGCTCGCGGCAGCGGGTCAGATACTGCCAGGTGAACTCGTTCTTGGTCTTGCCGTAGGCGAGGGTGAACTCGCTCTGCCATTCGCCGAGGCGCTGGCGCAGGCCCAGGTTGAACTGATCGGTCCGCGGCGGTTCGAAGTCGTTGGCCAGCAGGAAGACCTCGCCCTTGCCCGGGATGGTCGCGAGAACCGGATCCAGGCCGGCCGCGGTGCCGTAGGAGGGATCCCAAAGGATCGGATCCCCCGCTTCGCCCGGCAGGTCGACGCCCGGGCCCGGATCGCGATCCTCGCCCACCGGCCGACCGGTGGTGCTGAAGAAGGCGTTCTGGCGGATGTCGAACGGCTTGACGATCTCGTCGTACGAGAAGTTGAAGTTGACCCGGTCGTAATAGCGGCCGGCGCCCCCGAAGATGACCGTGCTGCGGTCGCCGAAGACATCGTACGAGAAGCCGATGCGCGGCTGGAAGGCGCCGGCGAACGGGTCACGGTTGTCACCGGTCGAAATGTAATCGTCACGGTTGAACCAGCTCGGGGCGTAGCCGGCCGGCTTGCCGCCGTCCGTCGAAGCGATCCACTGGTCCAGGCCTGCGATCACATCGGCCGGAGTGACGTAGTCGTTGTTGTTCGCATTCGTTTCGTAGTCCCAGCGGAGGCCGAGATTTAGTTCAAGCTTGTCCGTGACCTGCCAGTCGTCCTGAATGTACAGGCCGATGACCTCGTTGTTCAGATCGACAGACGGGAACGAGCGGCCAAGTTCGACGCGATACGGGACGGTGTCGCTCCCGCTCAGCTCGGGACGACCGTCCAGATCGTAGAAGAAGAACGGGTTGCGCCCGAACTGCTTGTTGACCTGATAGTTCTGGAACGAAACCTTGGCGCCCATCTTGATGGTGTGGAAGCCGTTCGCCTCGATATCGCTGAGTGTCAGGTCATTGCGGAACGTCAGGGCGTTGTCGCTGATGTCCTGGGTGCTGTCGCGGCCACCCAGATTCAGGATGGTGAAGCCGCCGAAATAGTCCGGATCGAACGCAGGCGTGCTGGTGTTGGAGTCCTCGAACCGCCGATAGCTCCGCCCGACGTCCGAGAAGTTCGCCGCCCCCGGGTTGTAGTTGTAGTCCCGGTAATCGATGGCGAACTCGTTCAGGAACGAGTTCGTCCGCCATTGCCAGCGCAGGTTGCTGGAAAGCGTGGTCTGGGCGAGGTCGTTGGCGCGCTCGAAGGCGTCCGCGCCGCCGAAATCGCGCAGTTCCGACTCATCGCGCCAGGTGAGGCTCCAGTCCACGAGGTGCTCATCGGCCGGCTGCCAGCTGAGCTTGCCGAAGAATAGGTCTTCCTCGAAGGGCGCCCCGAAGGTGCCGATGTAGTCTGCGAACCGGGCCTCGTCGGCGAGGGTCGCGCGGTCGCCGAGGTCGACCGCCCTGGCCCGGCCTTCCTTCTTGCGCTCGTAGGTGCCGAAGAAGTGCAGTCGATCACGGATGATCGGCCCGCCGAGAGCGAAGCCGTACTGCTGCACCTCGAGGTCCGGCTCCTCGTTGCCGAAGTAGTCGGCGGAGACGAAATCCTGGTCGCGGTAGACGCCGAACACCTCGCCGTGGAACTCATTCGTGCCCGAACGGGTGACGGCGGTGATGATGGCGGACGAGGCCTGCTCGTACTCGGCCTTGAAGTTCTGGCTGACGACCCGGAACTCCTGGACGCCGGCTTGCGGGAACGGATTCCCGCGGCTGTCGTCCTGACCGATGATGCCGCCGGCGATGACGTTGGACTTCAGGCTGGCCCCGTCGATGAAGGCGTTGACCGACTCGGCGCGCTGCCCCCCGGCGGTGATCTGTTGCTCCTCCGGGGTCAGGGAGAGCCGAACGCCCGGCGCGAGGGCGGCGAAGTTCAGGAAGTTGCGGTTGATCTGCGGCAGGGTGTTGATCTGCTGCGTGGTGACATTGGTGGCGTTCTCCGGGGTCCGGACCTCGGCGAGACGGCGGCCGGTGACGATGACGTCACCGACGTCAGTGGCGGACGTTTCGGTAGCGACCTCGCCGCCCACCGACAGATCCAGCTCCCCCACCTGCCCGACGCCGATGGTGACGACGTCGCTCGTGGTCTGACCGTCGGTCGTGGTGACGGCGATCTCATAGGTGCCCGGCCGCAGGCCGGACAGGATGTAGCCGCCATTCGCATTGGCCGTAGTGCGGGCAGTGAAGCCGGTGGCGAGGTCACGCGCCACCACCGTCGCTCCGGCTTCGGCGACGGCGCCTTCGGTCACGGAGCCCCGGATGGTCGAGGTCGCCACCTGCGCCGCGGCGCCGCTGGCCGCAGCCAGCGAGAGAGCGACGGCGAGAGCCGATCCGGCTCCAAGGAAGTATTTGGATTTGCGGGACATTATGGGTTCTCCCCCTTGCGAAGCGATGAGCCGGCGGCTTCGGGAAGCCGCTGGGCGGATGTGGGCTGGTGTCTGGTGGACGGCAGGCTGGACGGGCGGACAACCAGTCGGGGCCGAACGGTTTCGCAAGCCGTGTCGGCCGGCGTGTCCAGTGCGCCGTCAATTATCCGGACAAGGCGTTCGAGCGCGCTTCGGCCGGTCTCGGCGATGCGGATGCCGAGGGTTGTCAGGCCCGGCCGCATCAGGGCCGCCATCGGCACGTCGTCGAAGCCGACGATGGCGATGTCGTCGGGCACGGCCAGGCCGGCGTCCTGCAGGGCCAGCAGGGCCCCGACGGCCATCATGTCATTGCCGGCGAAGATGGCGTCCGGACGCTCCGGAGCCTGGGCCAGCCCGGCGGCGGCGCGATGGCCGGAGGCCTGGTCGAACGAGCCCTCGACGACCTGGGTGGGCAGGCCCGCCCGCGCCATGGCCTCCAGATAGCCCGCCAGCCGGGCCTCGGCCTCGAGGTTGCCGGCCGGGCCGGCAATGTGGGCGATGCGGCGGCGACCGGTCTCGATCAGATGCTCGACCGCCTGCACGGCGCCGCCGTGGTTGTCGACCACGATCGAGGGCCGTCCCGCCCCTGCCCCGCCGTTCATCAGCAGCACCGGCAGGCGGCCGGCCAGGCTGGTGGCGAGGTTGGCGGCGTCGAGGTGGGGCGACAGCACGATCAGGCCGTCGACCCGGCCGCGCATCGAGCGGATCGCGGCCGAGGCCTCCTCGGCGTCGTCGTGCGAACTGGAGACGATCAGGTGGTAGCCGAGGGCGCGCGCGCCTACGTCCATGCCGCGGATCAGCTCGGAGAAGAATTCGCCGTACAGGTCGGGCAGGATGACGCCGATCGTCTGGGTCTTGCTGGTCGACAGGCTGCGGGCGCCGGAATGCGGCACGTACTGCAGCGCCTCCACCGCCTCCATCACCTTCTTGCGGGTCGCTTCGGTGACCGGACCGGCGCCGGTCAGGACGCGGGACACAGAAGCGACGGACACCTCCGCCCGTTCGGCGACGTCACGGATCGTCGCCGGCTTCACGGGCGACCGCCCATGCGCGTTTTCGGAGTCGCTCCTGGCGCCAAAGTGTCTCTCCCTGACCGGCTCGGATCCCGGCCCGCTTGCCGCGGGTCCGTTCGCAAAATTCCGTGTAACCGATTACATGACACACTAGTAATGTCGCCCGCAAGTGCCCTAGTTTGGTCACAGGGAGGTTGTGCTCACGGCGCGACACGCGTACCGCCGGGACCTTTCCCGTTCGATTCAGTCAGTTTCCACCGCGTACAAGAGCCTCGCCCATGACCATGGAAAACACCGGCAACTATCTGTTTCCCGAAGGTTTTCTGTGGGGAGCCGCGACCGCGGCCTATCAGATCGAAGGCTCGTCCATGGCCGACGGCGCCGGCGCCTCGATCTGGGACCGTTTCAGCCACACACCGGGCAACATGCGCGACGGCGACACCGGCGACGTGGCCTGCGACCATTATAACCGGTGGCGTGAGGACATCGAGCTGATGAAGCGCCTGAACCTCCAGGCCTACCGGTTTTCGGTGAGCTGGAGCCGGGTGATTCCCGAGGGGCGCGGCGCCATCAATCCGAAGGGTCTGGAGTTCTATGACCGGCTGGTCGACGGCCTGCTGGAAGCCGGCATCGAGCCGCTGTGCACGCTCTATCACTGGGACCTGCCGGCGGCGCTCGACGACCGCGGCGGCTGGCTGAACCCGGACATCGCCGACTGGTTCGCTGACTACGGCCAGGTCCTGTTCGAGAAGTTCAAGGGCCGGGTGAAGACCTGGGGCACGATCAACGAGCCGTGGGTCATCGTCGACGGCGGCTACCTGCACGGCGCCCTCGCCCCCGGCCACCGCTCGGCCTTCGAGGCGGTGATCGCCGGCCACAACGTGCTGCGGGCCCACGGCGCCGCCGTGAAGCGCTTCCGCGAGGTCGGCGAGGGCCAGATCGGCATCGTCCTGAACATCGAGCCGAAGTATCCCGCCTCCGACAAACCCGAGGACGAGGCCGCCCGCCGCCGCGCCGAGGCCCAGATGAACCGCTGGTTCCTCGACCCGGTCATGGGCCGCGGCTATCCGGAGGAGCTCAAGGAGGTCTATGGCGAGGCGTGGCGCGAGTTCCCGCAGGAGGACTTCGACCTCATCGCCCAGCCGACCGACTGGATGGGCCTGAACTGGTACACCCGTGCCGTGCCCGAGAACGCGCCCGACGCCTGGCCGGTTCGCGCCCGCCCGGTAAAGCAGGTCCAGCACGCCCACACCGAGACCGGCTGGGAGGTCTATCCCCCCGCCTTCACCGACACTCTCCTCTGGCTGCACGAGCAGACCAACGGCCTGCCGCTGATGGTCACCGAGAACGGCTCGGCCTGGTACGACCCGCCCCACGCCATCGACGGCCGCATCCACGACCCGATGCGGGTCGACTATCTGAAGAACCACCTCAAGGCGATGCACGACGCCATCGGCAAGGGCGTGAACCTGCGCGGTTACATGGCCTGGTCGCTGCTGGACAATCTGGAATGGTCGCTGGGCTACTCCAAGCGCTTCGGCATCACCCACGTGAACTTCCAGACGCTGGAGCGGACCATCAAGGACTCCGGCCTGCTGTACGCCGAGGTGATCAAGACCAACGGCGGCGTGCTCTGAGCCTCAACGCACCCGCGCGTAATACGCCTCGATCAGGTCCAGCCTCTCGGCGAACGGCACGGGCTTCGCGACCGGCCCCTCGTTGGTGAACTCCAGCAACCGGTCCGGCTCGGCGCCGAACTCCGGCCACGCCTGCCGGCCTCCGCCATTCGGGTCGCCTTTCGCAGCGAAGGTGGTCCAGTAGCCGGCCATCTGATCCGCCTGGCGCTGGTCCATCTCCGCCGTCGGCCACGGCGAGGCGGTCAGGTTGTCGAACACGTACTGCCGCTCCGAAGCGTGGGTCGCCCCCTCGTGCGGCTCGGGCATGGCCGCCGAGACCACGTCGAAGCGGTACAGATACGTCGGATGGCCGTTGCGCGCGTGCAGCCGGGCCAGGCGCCGCGCCGGCTCGTTGAACACGAGGTCGCTCAGCACGAACTGGTCGTAGCCCTCCTGCCCGCCATAGGCTGCCAGGAAGGCCGCCCTTTCCTGGTCCGTCATGGCGTCGTCGATGGCGCCGTAGGGCGTCAGGTCCGACGGCTTCATCCACCAGAATTCGGCGCTGTTCGTGCCGATGATCAGCGGCACGGGCGCCTCGCGGCCGGCGGCGAACGCGGCCTCGACCTCCTCCGTCACATAGACCCCGTCGCGCACCAGCAGATCGCCGCCGTAGAAGTTCGGGGCCGGCTGCAGGAAGGCCTCCGCCGGGATCGCGCGCAGGTCCTCGGCCGTCGTCGCGCCGTGCGCCGCCGCGAAGGCCTGTCCCCTCGCCTGCATGGACGCTCCGCCGTCGCGGCGCGCGGCGTCCAACGGGGTGCCCTCGTCACGGCCCAGGCCCGACTGCACCACCGCCCGGTGGAACAGCCCGCGCGCCTCGGGCGAGATCATCAGCCGGGTGACCAGCGCCCCGCCGGCCGACTCCCCGAAGATGGTCACCTTGTCCCGGTCGCCGCCGAAGGCCGCCGCATTGTCCCGCACCCAACGCAGGGCCGCGACCACGTCCATCAGGCCGTAGTTGGCCGCCGGCTCGTCCGCGTCCCGCTCGGCCGCCAGCGCCGGATGGTCGAAGAAGCCCAGCCTTCCCAGCCGGTAGTTGATCGTCACCACCACCACGGCACGCTTCGCCAGCCGGGTTCCGTCGTACAGCGCCGCCGTGCCCGAGCCGTTGTTCAGACCGCCCCCATGGATCCAGAACATCACCGGCAGCGGCCCGTCGCGTTCGACCGGCGCCCAGACGTTCAGCGTCAGGCAGTCCTCGCTCATCGGCAGCGGGCCGACGCCGTTGTCTCCGTTGGCCGGCGGCTGGATGCAGATGGCGCCCACGCGCGTGGCGTCGCGCTCTCCGGTCCAGGGCGCGGCCGGCTGCGGCGGCCGCCAGCGCAGCTCGCCGACCGGCGGCCGGGCGTAGGGCACGCCCTTGAAACTGACCACGCCCTCGGCGTCATGCCCCGCCAGCACGCCCTGCTGGACCGTCGCGCGCGGAGGCGCCTCGCCGCCTTGAGCCGTCGGGGACATCATCAGGATCGCCGCCGCCAGAACCGAAACCGTCAACATGGCCGCACCCTAGCCGCGCGCTCGCCTCTCGCCCAACCGGCAAAATTCGTTATGGAACGGCTGCGAGCTGTGAACCGAAGCGGCAGCTTGGCGTTACTGGGACGCCGGCGTCGGGGACGAGTTTGAAACTACTTGTAAAATCGGGGGACCCGGGGGTGGACCTGGCGAGCGCGTTCGACGCCTCGCCCAATCCCTATGTGCTGCTCACGCCGGATATACGGATCGCGGGCGTCAATCAGGCCTATCTGGAGGTCACCAACAGCACCCGCGACGAGATCGTCGGCAAGCCGCTGTTCGCGGCCTTCGACTCCGGCCCCGGCGAGGACGCCTCCGAGAACGTACGTCAGGTCCAGGCCTCGATCGAGCGGGCCCGCGACCTGCGCCAGCGCGATCACATTCCTCTGGTCCACTTCCGCATCCCGCGCCGTCTCGAGGACGGCCGCGAGGTCTTCGAGGACCGCTACTGGAGCGCCACCCACACGCCGATGTTCAACGACGACGGCGAGGTGACCTACATTCTCCAGCACACCACCGACATCACCGAGCTGCAGCGCCTGCGCGACCAGACCGCCCCGGCGACGGGCGGCGCCAGCGCGCTGGACATCATCCTCGGCGGGGCGGTGCTGGGCCGCGCCGAGCAGGTGCAGCAGGACAACCGGCGGCTGGAGGACGAACGCAATCGCCTGCTGGACATGTTCATGCAGGCGCCGGGCTTCGTGGCCGTGCTCTCGGGACCGAACCACGTCTTCGAGATGCACAATCCGGCCTACGCCCAGCTGATCGGCCACCGGGACATCACCGGCAAGCCGGTGCGCGAGGCCCTGCCCGAGGTGGTAGGCCAAGCCTATTACGACTTCCTGGACAGCGTCTACGCCACCGGCGAGCCGCACGAGGGCCGGGCCAGCCTTGTCCAGCTACAGCGCGCGCCCGGCGCCCCGCTTGAAGCCGTCTATCTGAACTTCATCTACCAGCCGATCCGTTCGCAGGCCGGCGAGGTCATCGGGGTCTTCGTCCAAGGCCACGACGTCACCGACGCGGTGCTCTCGGCCGAGCGCCAGAAGCTGATGATCGACGAGCTGAACCACCGGGTGAAGAACACCCTCGCCACGGTGCAGTCGATCGCCATGCAGACAGCCCGCTTCCATCCCGATCCGGCGACCTTCGCCGAGGGGTTCCAGGCGCGGCTGCTGGCCCTGTCGCACACCCACGACCTGCTCACCCGGTCGCACTGGGAGGGGGCCGAACTGGGCGAGATCCTGCGACACGAGACCGAGGCGCACGGCAGCAGCCGGGTGTCGGCCATGGGGCCGCGCGTCGCCCTGCCGCCGGCGTCCGCCCTGTCGATCGGCATGATCTTCCACGAGCTGGCCACCAACGCCGCCAAGTACGGCGCCCTCGCCTCGCCGGAGGGCCGGATCATGGTGGACTGGGCCATCGCCGACCAGACCAACCGCCGGCTCCAGCTGGTCTGGCGCGAGACCGGCGGTCAGCCGCCGGCGCCGCCGTCCCGGCGGGGCTTCGGCAGTCGTCTGATCGAGCGCAATGTCCGCCACGATCTGGCCGGAGAGGTTGAACTGGACTACGCAGGCGACGGCCTAGTCGCCACATTCTCCATTCCGCTGGACAGGGAGCAGGTTACATGAGCCAGGCATTCGCAGGCCGCCGCGTGCTGGTGGTCGAGGACGAATCGCTCGTCGCCATGCTGCTGGAGACGATCCTGGAGGACATGGGCTGCGAACCGGTCGGACCGGCGGCGACGGTCGAGGAGGGTCTGACTCTGGCCGCCGGCGAGCGCATCGACGCCGCCCTGCTGGACGTCAATGTGGCTGGCCGTCAGGTGTTCCCGATCGCCGAGGCCTTGCGCGAACGCGGCGTACCCTTCGTCTTTTCCACCGGCTACGGCGAAGGCGGCCTGCCGGACGAGTGGCGCGGCCAGCCGACCCTGCAGAAGCCCTTCACCGAAGCCGCCGTCCGCGACGCCCTGATCGGCGCCATGGGGATGGCGGACGTCTAGAAGGAGGCAGTAGGCAGTAGGCAGTAGGCATTAGTCGTCAGCAACGGACCCGGCGCCCCTTCCTCTACTGCCTACTGCCAACTGCCTCTTGCCTAGGTCTCTCGCCACCGCCCGCGCAGCATTGTGTCCGGGCGCGCCGGTCACCCCGCCGCCCGGGTGTGCGCCCGAGCCGCACAGGTAAAGCCCCGGCACCGGCATCCGGTGATCGGCGTGGCCCAGCACCGGACGGGCGCTGAACAGCTGGTCCAGCGTCAGCCGGCCGTGGAAGATGTCGCCGCCGACAAGGCCGAAGCGCCGCTCCAGATCGCGCGGGCCCAGCGCCAGCCGTCCCAGCACCGAGGCCTTGAAGCCCGGCGCGTGCCGGTCGACTGTCTCGATCATCAGGTCCGCCACCGTGTCGCGGTGCTCGTCGGCAAGCGTCGGATCGACGTGCTGGCAGAACAGGCTGGCCACGTGCCGCCCCGGCGGCGCGAGGCTGTCGTCGAGGGTCGAGGGGATCAGCATCTCGACGATCGGCTCCTCCGACCAGCCCTTCAGCCGCGCGCTGGCATGCGCCCGGTCCATGTAGGCCAGGGACGGCGCGATGATGATCCCGGCCGTCAGATGGTCCCCCGCCCCCGGCAGGGCGGTGAAGCTGGGCAGCTCCGACAGGGCCACGTTCATCCGGAAGGTCCCGGAACCCGACTGATAGTTGCCGATCCGGGCACGGAAGTCGGCCGGTACCACTGCATCGTCGACCAGCCGCTCGAACAGCAGCCGCGGGTGCAGGTTCGACACCACCGCCCGGGCCCGCACCGTCTCGCCGGCCTCGGTGACCGCGCCGACAGCCCGGCTCTTCTCGGTCAGCACCTCGGCGGCCGGGGTGTCGAGTCGGATGTCCACGCCATGTTCGGCGCAGGCGGCCGCCATGGCCTGGGTGATCGCCCCCATGCCGCCTATGGCGTGGCCCCAGACGCCCTTCTTCCCGTTCACCTCGCCGAACACGTGGTGCAGCAGGACGTAGGCCGAGCCCGGCGTGTACGGGCTGGCATAGTTGCCGACCACGCTGTCGAAGCCGAACAGGGCCTTGATCGGGTCGCTCTCGAACCACCCGTCCAGCCAGTCGCCGGCCGATTTGGCGAACAGGTCCAGCAGGTCGCGGCGTCCCTCGACGTCCAGCCCGGCCGCCCGCCGGCCCAGCGAGCCGGCCTTCAGCAGTTCGGGCAGCATCGCCGTCCAGCCGCCCTCGACCACGTTCGGCGGCGCCTTCAGGATCCACTCGCGCAGTATTCCCGCCACCACCTCCAGCCGCCGCTCGTACTCCGGCAGCCGCTCCGCGTCCCGCATCGAGAACTTGCCGACTTCCGCCTGCGTCCGCCCCTCTCCGGCGAGCAGGTACCGACCGTCGTCCCGCGGCAGGAAGTTGGAGACCTTGCGCTCCACCACCCGCAGCCCGTGCCGGGCCAGCTCCATGTCCGCGATGACCTTCTGGTTCAGCAGGCTGACCGTGTAGCTGGCCGTGGAGTTGCGGAAGCCTGGATGGAACTCCTCCGTCACCGCCGCCCCGCCCACCACATGCCGCCGCTCGAGCACCGTCACCTTCAGCCCGGCCCTGGCGAGGTAGAAGGCGCAGACGAGGCCGTTGTGGCCGGCTCCGAGGATGACGACGTCGGTGCTGCTGGTGGTCATGCTTCGCCCTCCGACGCTCTCCTTGAAGCTATCCCCCTCCTCCGGCAAGCCGCGCAGCGGCTCCGACCGGAGGACCCAGCGGCGCGCGAAAGCGCGAACCTGTCGGGACCGCGGGCCGTTCCGCCATTCGCCCCCGCTACGCGGCGGCGCCGCTGGGTCCTCCGGTCTCGCTGCGCTCGCCGGAGGATGACGATAGCGGGAAGGCCCCCCTTCTTCTTCCGGCCTGTGCACCAGCGACACCAGCACCACCGACACCAGCATCAGCAGGAACCAGCTGCCCAGCTTCTCGAAGCCGACCATCTCCCAGCCGTCCGCCTGCCCCGGATAGGCCCAGGCCCGGCCGAAGGTGCCGAGGTTCTCGGCCAGCCATATAAACAGGGCGACCAGCCCGTAGCCGAGCAGCAGCGGCATCGACCGCCGCTTGCGGGCGGTCGTGAAGTAGAACCAGCCC
>JAEZIH010000216.1 GCA_023416055.1 Pseudomonadota bacterium
TTCCGTCGCGGCCGGGCTGGCGGAAGCCGTTGTAGGGAATGTCCTCCTCGCGATTACGCAGCTCGTAGCCCGCGACGGGCTGCGAGAAGCGGATGGCGAAATAAAGCTGCCGCCCCGGCGCCCAGCCGCGCGTCTCGCGGAAGCCGGTGACCGTGCCGTCCGGATGCACCCGGATGCGCGACCACAGCACCTTGCCCGGGTAGTCGTAGATGGAGTGGCGCAGGTCGAGCAGAACCCGCGCCGGCCGACCGTCCGCAAAGGTGTAGCGATGCACTCCCGTGCGCACCCCGGCGGTGAGTTCGGCCTCCACCTCGTTGTCGGTCAGCCGCACCGCGTAATAGCCGGGCTCCGCCCGCTCGCCGGCCTTGTCATAACGCGAGCGATAGCCGGAGCCGGGCCGGTCCGCCTCGCCCGCATCCCAGCGCAGCTCCCCCGACATCGGCGTCAGCAGGACGTCCCCGAGATCGGAATGGCCCGTCCCCGAGAAGTGGGTGTGCGAGAAGCCGAGAATGGTCGGGTCGTCCGAGCGGTAGCCCGAGGCCCAGTCGTAGGACTGGCGGAAATGGCGGTAATCCGTGTCGGGGCTCAGCTGAACCATGCCGAAGGGCGCCACCGCCCCGGGAAAGGTGTGGCCCTTGCCCAGGGTGCCGATGAAGGGGTCGACCGCCTCATAGGCCGGCGGCGGGGTCTGGGCCTGCGCCGCTCCCGCCAGAAAGATCGCCGCCGCCACGCCCAGCCACCTCATCGCCCAGCCCCCGTTCCGGCCGCTGCCTGCGGCCGGGGCAGAATGATGCGCGCAGCCCGCGCCGTCACCCCCTGACGCGCGGAACCAATGCGCAGGGCGGGCGTTCGCCGCATGAAACGACTTCGGTCGGGGGATAGCGATGGGATTCGCATCGGACGTGGCGCACGCTTGGGCCCGGCGGCGTTGCTCTCACAAAGGCCATCTGTTCGTCGACAGCCGCAGCCAGCCCGGCACCCAGGTCTGCGTACGCTGCCGACTCCGCAAGCCGTTCGAGGGGCTGGAGCATGCGCCCTCGCCCCAGGTCGGTCCGGAGACGATCTAGACCAGCCGGCTCTGCACCACGGCCGCGGCGATGAAGCCCGCGAACAACGGGTGTGGCGCGAACGGGCGGCTCTTCAGCTCCGGATGGTACTGCACGCCGATGAACCAGGGATGGTCCGGTCGCTCGACGGTCTCGGGCAGCACGCCGTCGGGCGACAGGCCGGCGAACACCAGGCCGGCCTTCTCCTCGATGGCGTCGCGGTAGTTGATGTTCACCTCGTAGCGGTGCCGGTGGCGTTCGCTGATCGTGGTCGAGCCGTAGATGTCGGCGATCTTCGAGCCGGGCTTCAGCGTGGACTCATAGGCGCCCAGCCGCATGGTGCCGCCGAGGTCGCCGCCGGCGGTGCGCTTCACCCGCTCGTTGCCCTGGGTCCATTCGGTCATCAGGCCGACGACGGGCTCCTCGGTCGGGCCGAACTCGGTCGACGAGGCCTTGGGGAAGCCGGCCAGGTTCCGGGCCGCCTCGATCACCGCCATCTGCATGCCGAAGCAGATGCCGAAATAGGGGATCTTGCGCTCGCGGGCGAAGCGGGCCGCCTGGATCTTGCCCTCGGCCCCGCGCTCGCCGAAGCCGCCCGGAACGAGGATGGCGTGCGCGCCCTGCAGGCGCGCGTCGCAGGCCTCGCGGTCCCCCTCGAAGGTCTCGGCCTCGACCCAGTCGATGTTGACCTTGACGTTGTTGGCCACCCCGCCGTGGTGCAGCGCCTCGATCAGGGATTTGTAGGCGTCCTTGAGGACCGTGTACTTGCCGACCACCGCGACCGTGACCTCGCCGTCCGGCGGCAGCCGGCGGCGGGCGCTCGCCTGCCAGCGCGACAGGTCGGGCGCCGGGGCGTCTGTGATGCCGAAGTGGGCCAGCACCTCGGCGTCCAGCCCTTCCCGG
Organism: Pseudomonadota bacterium; assembly: GCA_023416055.1. Classification (GTDB taxonomy): domain Bacteria; phylum Pseudomonadota; class Alphaproteobacteria; order Caulobacterales; family Caulobacteraceae; genus Brevundimonas. The sequence continues at coordinate 1,950 of JAEZIH010000216.1, forward strand.
TGATAGTCCAGCGGCACGGCGTAGATGTCGGCCGAATCCATCGCCTGGATGACGCCGCTTTCGCGCACGTTGCAGAACAGGCCGATCTTGCGCTTTTCGTCCGCCGGGATCGGATATTCGCAGCGGCACAGCAGGATGTCGGGCTGGATGCCGATCGAGCGCAGCTCCTTCACCGAATGCTGCGTCGGCTTGGTCTTCATCTCGCCCGCCGTCTTGATGAACGGCAGCAGGGTCAGGTGCACGAAGCAGCTCTGGCCGCGCGGCAGGTCCTGGCCCAGCTGGCGGATGGCCTCGAAGAAGGGGAGGCCCTCGATGTCGCCGACCGTGCCGCCGATTTCGACGAGGACGAAATCGACCTCCTCGCCCTCGTCCGTCAGGGCAGGCGAAAGGCAGAACTGCTTGATCTGGTCGGTGACGTGCGGAATGACCTGCACCGTCGCGCCCAGATAGTCGCCCCGCCGCTCCTTCTCGAGAATGGTCGAATAGATGCGGCCGGTGGTGATGTTGTCCGACTTGGCGGCCGAGACCCCGGTGAAACGCTCGTAGTGGCCCAGGTCCAGGTCCGTCTCGGCGCCGTCGTCGGTGACGAAGACCTCGCCATGCTGGTACGGGCTCATCGTGCCCGGATCGACGTTCAGATACGGATCAAGCTTGCGCAGCCGGACCTTGTAGCCGCGCGCCTGCAGGAGCGCGCCGAGAGCGGCGGAAGCGAGGCCTTTTCCCAATGAGGAAACCACGCCGCCGGTGATGAACACGTAACGGGCCATGGGAGATCACTCTACCGCCGATTCGGGCGGTGAACTGCGGAGACTTTGAGGGCGGCGGAGCAAGGCGGGGATAAGGTCCCCGCCCATCTCACTGCGCCGGAGCGGGCTGGGCGGGCGCGGTCGAGCTCAGGAAGTCGTCCAGCGACGGACCGGACGGCTGGGCCGGAGCCGGGGCGGTCGACGGCGAGGCCGGGGCGTCCGACGAAGCGCCGTCCACCGGCGCGGCCAAGGCGCCGACGGCGTCGCGGTCGACGATCGACTGACTCGAGCGGCTGACGTTGCCGACGATGGTCAGGCCGATGGCGCAGGCGAAGAACGCCGCCGCCAGCCACCAGGTCGTGGCCGTCAGCAGGTTGCCGGCGCCCCGCGCGGTCATGAAGCCCGACGGTCCCCCGCCCATGCCCAGGGCGCCGCCCTCGGACCGCTGCAGGAGAATCACGGCCGCGAGCGCGACCGAGATGAGGATCATGACGACGAGGAGAATGGTCTGGAGCATGGCGGCCGATATGTGTGGCGCGGACCCGCGCCGATCAAGCCGCGGCGTCTAGCACCGTTGGCGGGCGCGGGCAAACGGCTGTCCGCCGCCTCACGCCGCCCGGATGATGCCCAGGAAGTCCGCCGCCTTCAGCGAGGCGCCGCCGACTAGCGCGCCGCCGACCTCGGCCACGGCGAGGATGTCGCGGGCGTTGTCCGGCTTCACCGAGCCGCCGTACAGGATCGGCGCGGCCGCGCTGGCCAGTCCGAGCCGCTCGATCATGGCCGCGCGCACCGAGCGATGCACTTCCTCGATCTGCTCCAGCGTGGGGGTCAGGCCGGTGCCGATGGCCCAGACCGGCTCGTAGGCGACGGCGAAATCGCGTCCCGCCAGGGCCAGCGGCAGGGAGTTCATCACCTGGCTGCGGACGACCTCGACCGCCCTGCCCGCCTCGCGCTCGGCCAGCGTCTCGCCGACGCAGACGATCGGCGCCAGTCCGGCCTCAAGCGCGGCCGTTGCCTTGGCCGCGACGCGCGCGTCCGTCTCGCCGTAGCCCTGCCGTCGCTCGGAGTGGCCGAGGATGACCAGGCTGGCGCCTGCGTCCTTCAGCATCTCGCCCGAGACGTCGCCGGTGAAGGCGCCCGAGCGCTCGGAATGGCAGTCCTGACCGCCGATCTCGATGGCCGAGCCGCGGGCGGCTGCGGCCATGCGCTCGACCAGCGTCGCCGCCGGGCACAGCGCCACCCGGCAGCCGGCGGGCGCGGCCTCCAGTTCGGCCCTCAGCCGCCCGACCTCCTCCAGAGAGGCGGCGAGCCCGTTCATCTTCCAGTTGCCGGCGATAAGCTTCACAGATTGTTTCATGCCCCCTGTCTAGGCGGAGCCTCGCGGCAAGCCAAGCCGCGGCGACCGCCATGCGTCGCCATTGTCTTGCCCGAGCGGCCTGTCACCCCCTATAGGCCGAAGCGACAATCGTCGCCGCTCTCCGCCAGGACCGCACGCCCATGATCTCTGTCTTCCGCAAATTCGCGCGGTCCCCGTTCGCCCTGCCGCTGATCGCCGCGGTGGGTCTCGGCCTGCTGATCACCGGCGGCATCCAGACCGACGTGCTCAGCACCCTGCGGGCGCCGAAGGTCGTCTCCGCCGGCGACAGCGGCATGAGCCCGACCGAATTCCGCGCCGAGATGGATCGCCGCCTGCAACAGATCCAGGCCGAGCAGCAGCGCGCCATCACCTATGAGGAACTGCTGGCCCGCGCCCCGCTGGCCGCCATCCTGAAGGGCCGCGCCGAAGAGTTCGGCTTCTTCGCCTGGGCCTGGAAGGCCGGCATCCGCCCCGGCAACGAACTGGTTCTGCGCCAGATCCGGGCCGTTCCGGTCTTCTTCGACCCGCTGACCAACCAGTTCAGCCAGTCGCTCTATGTTTCCAAGCTGGCCGAGCAGAAGATGACTCCGGCCATGCTCGAGCGGGAGCTGCGCAACGACTACGCCCGCGCCCACTACGGCTCGGCCCTCGTCGCCGGCCTGCGCATGCCGCGCGTCTATGGCGCCCTCTACGCCAACACGACCCAGCAGTCGCGCGATGGCCGCTGGTTCACCCTGACCCAGGCCATGGCCGGCACGGCCCCGCAGCCGACCGACGCCCAGCTGCGCTCCTTCATGAGCGAGAATTCGGAACGCCTGCGCCGTCCCGAACTGCGCACCGGGACCCTGGTGATCTTCCGCAATCCGGCCGACCAGAACATCGCGATCAGCGACGAGCAGATCCGCGCCCGCTACGAGTTCCGCAAGGACGCCCTGTCGACGCCCGAGCGCCGCAGCTTCGTCACCCTGACCGCCCCGACGCGCGCCGCCGCCGAGCGCATCGCCCAGGCCCTTCGCGCCGGCCAGAGCCCGGCCGCCGTGGGCCAGGCAAACGACCTGCAGCCGGCCAACTACGCCGAGGCCCCGCGCAGCGCCATCGGCGACCCGACCGTGGCCGCCGCCGTCTTCAGCCTGAATGTCGACCAGGTGTCCGATCCCATCCAGGCCCGCGTCGGCTTCGTCGTGGCCCGGCTGGACGCCATCCAGCCCGGCGCCGAAATGACCTTCGAACAGGCGCGTCCGCAGATCGTGGAAGAGCTGCGCGGCCAGGAAATGCGTGGCGCGATCTCGCGCCGGGTCGAGGCCTATGACGCCGCCCGCCGCGCCGGCAAGAGCCTGGAGGACGCCGTCCGCGAGGTCGGCGCCCAGATGGCCCCGATCCCCGCCGTCAGCCGCGAGGGCCGCAACGGCGACGGCCAGCAGACCCGCGTCCCCGCCCCGGTGCTGGAGGCGATGTGGAGGCTGACCAAGGGCCGCGCCAATGAGCCGACCGCCCTCGGCGAAGGCGACTATTTCGTGGTTCGAGTCGACGAGGTGACGCCCGCCGCCATGCCCGCCCTCGACGAGGTGCGCGACATGATCACCCAGGCCTGGATCCAGCGCGAGAACGTGCGCCTGATGTCTACCCGCGCCGACGCCCTCGCCGCCCGCCTGCGCGCCGGCGAGGACATCGCCGCCGTCGCCGCCTCGGTCGGGGCCACGGTCAACTCCGCCACGGGCGTCAAGCAGGACCAGGAAACCCTCGCCCGCCTCGGCCAGGGCGTGATCGGCGGTCTGTTCACCGGCCGCGCCGGCACGGTCTTCTCGGAACCGCAGTCCAACGACAGCCTCGTCATCGGCCGCGTCGACCGCATCACCGCCCCGACCGCCGCCGTGGTCGCCGAGGAGGCGCAGCAGTGGCGCGCCCGCGTGGGTGCGGCCAGCGGCGACCCCCTGTTCGCCGCCTCGGTCACCGCCGCGGCCGAACGGATGAAGGCCCGCTACGACGAAGACCTCGCCCGTCAGGCGCTCGGCGTGTCCGAGACGCCGGCGCCGTCGGGGCGATGAGCCCCGCCGGCGGGCCCCCGCCGGCCGCCTTCGCCGAGGGCTGGGCCGCGGGCCGGCCGCAGGTCGTCATCCGCCGCCTGGTCGACGATCTCGAGACGCCGGTATCGGCCTTCCTGAAGGTCGGCCACGGCCGCCGTCACGCCTTCCTGCTCGAGTCGGTCGAGGGCGGGGCGGTCAACGGCCGCTATTCGATCATCACCCGCGAGCCCGACGCCGTCTGGCGCTGCCGCGACGGCCGGGCGGAACTGGCGTGCGGCGACACCGCCTTCCAGCCCGAGCCGGACGACGCCCTGAGTTCGCTGCGCCGGCTGATGGCCGCCTCGAGGCTGGACCTGCCCGACGGCCTGCCGCCCATGGCCGCCGGCCTGTTCGGGGTGTTCGGCTACGACATGGTGCGGCTGCTCGAGCCCCTGGGTCCGGCCAACCCGGATCCGCTCGACCTGCCCGACGCCGTCCTGACCCGGCCCACGCTGGTGGCCATCTTCGATTCGGTGAAGCACGAGATCGTGCTGGTGGCGGCCGCGTATCCGGACGGCGGCCTCGACGCCGGAACGGCCTTCGCCGCGGCTGAAGCCCGGCTGGACGCCTTCGAGACAGACCTGCGCCGCCCCCTGCCCGCCCTGCCGGAGCCGGTCGAGGCTCCCGCTCCCGCCTTCGCCTCGCCCGTCGACGAGGCCGGCTTCGGCGAGATGGTCGCGCGGGCCAAGGACTACATCGCCGCCGGCGACATCTTCCAGGTCGTGCTCAGCCACCGCTTCGCGGCCCAGTGGGACGGCGATCCGTTCGCCTTCTACCGCTCGCTGCGCCGGCGCAATCCGTCGCCCTACCTGTTCTTCCTCGATTTCGGCGACTTCCAGCTGGCCGGCTCCAGCCCCGAAATCCTCATGCGGCTGAAGGACGGACGCGTAACCATCCGCCCCCTGGCCGGCACCCGCGCCCGCGGCGAGACGCCGGAGGCCGACCGCGCCCTGGAAGCCGAACTGCTGGCCGATCCCAAGGAGCGGGCCGAGCACCTGATGCTGCTGGATCTCGGTCGCAACGACGTCGGCCGGGTCTCCGCCCCCGGCACGGTCGAGGTCATGGAGAGCTTCAGGGTCGAGCGCTACAGCTCTGTCATGCATATCGTTTCCGAGGTGCAGGGGCAGGCCGATCCGAAGCTCGACGCGGTCGACGCCCTGCTCGCCGCCCTGCCGGCCGGCACCCTGTCGGGCGCCCCCAAGGTGCGGGCCATGGAGATCATCGACGAGCTGGAGAGCGAGAAGCGCGGCGTCGGCTACGGCGGCGGCGTGGGCTACATCTCCGCCGGCGGCGAGGCCGACATCTGCATCGTGCTGAGGACCGCCCTGTTCGCCGACGGCCGCATCCACGTCCAGGCCGGGGCCGGAGTGGTCGCCGACAGCGATCCGGCGGCCGAATACGCCGAAACCCGGGCCAAGGCGCGCGCGCCGATCGGCGCTGCGGAAGACGCCTGGCGTTACCCGTTCGGGAACAGGGGCTGAGTCGCCGCCGGCTCGTCGAAGCGGACGCCCGGCCCCAGTACCAGTACCCCCGCCATCAGCACGGCGGCCGTCGCCGCCAGGCCCGCCGCGGCCAGCGCCGCCCAGGGACTGGCCCGCCGCTCGGGCGCGGTCAGCAGGCGTCTCGCCTGATCGATGCTGGTGTCGGCCATGAGCGCCCCTCCCGTGCCCGCCCAGTTCCGCCGATCATGGTTAACGACGCCTTACCCGTCAGCCCGCTTGGCGCGGCCCGCGGCGCCGCCTAGAAGCGCAGTCATGATCCTCGTCGTCGACAACTACGACAGCTTCACCTGGAACCTGGTCCACTATCTCGCGGAGCTGGGCGCGGAGACGCGCGTGGTGCGCAACGACGAGCTGACCGCGGCCGAGGCCTGGGCCTCGAAACCCGACGCCGTGCTGCTGTCGCCCGGCCCCTGCTCGCCCAACGAGGCGGGCATCTGCCTCGAGCTGCTCTCCACCGCGCCGGAGACCATGCCGTTCTTCGGCGTCTGCCTCGGCCACCAGGCCATGGGCCAGGCCTTCGGCGGCGAGGTGATCCGCGCCAAGGCCCTGATGCACGGCAAGACCTCGCCTATCGAACACGCGGGGAAGAGCGTCTTCCGCGGCCTGCCCTCGCCCTTCACCGCCACCCGCTACCACTCGCTGGCCGTGAGGCGGGAGACCCTGCCGGACGCGCTGGAAGTCACCGCCTGGACCGCCGACGGCGAGATCATGGGGCTGTCGCACCGCAGCCGGCCGATCCACGGCGTGCAGTTCCACCCCGAATCGATCGCCACCGAGCACGGCCACGACCTGCTGGCCAACTTCCTTGATCTGGCCGGCGTGCGCCGCGCGGCGATGGTCTGACGTGGCCGACGGCTTCAAGCCCCTGCTGGCGAAACTGGTCGACGGCCGCGTGCTCTCGGGCGAGGAGGCGCACGCCTTCTTCGCCGCCTGCCTGCGCGGCGAGCCCACTCCGGCCCAGGTCGCCGCCGCCGTCACCGCCCTGCGCATCCGCGGCGAGACGGTGGACGAGATCGTCGCCTTCGCCACCGCCATGCGCGAGGCGGCGCTGCGGCTCGACCACCCCTACGAGGTCGTCGACACGTGCGGCACCGGCGGCGACGGCCAGCACACCTGGAACATCTCCACAGCCGCGGCCTTCGTGCTCGCCGGCGCGGGGCTGAAGGTGGCCAAGCACGGCAACCGAGCGATGAGTTCGAAGTCCGGCTCGTCCGACGTGCTGGCGGCCCTGGGCGTCAACCTCGCCGCCACGCCGGCCCAGCAGCGCCGCTGCCTCGACGAGGCCGGCATCGCCTTCCTGTTCGCCCCCACCTACCACGGGGCCATGCGTCACGTCGGGCCGGTGCGGGCCGAGATCGGCTTCCGGACCGTGTTCAACCTGCTGGGGCCGCTGTGCAATCCCGCCGGGGCCCGGCGGCAGGTGATGGGCGTCTACGACCCGGCCCTGCTGGAGCCGCTGGCCGAGGTGCTCGGCCGCCTCGGCGCCAGGCGCGCGTGGACCGTCCACGGCCAGGGGCTCGACGAGCTGACCACCACGGGCGCCACCGAGGCCGCCGAGTGGAAGGACGGCGCCGTCCGCCGCTTCAGCCTTACGCCCGAGGACGCCGGCCTGCCGCGGGCGGATCTGTCGGCCCTGCGCGGCGGCGACCCGGAAGAGAACGCCGCCGCCCTGCGCGACCTGCTGGACGGAGCCCCGGGCGCCTATCGCGACGTCGTCCTGCTCAACGCCGCCGCCGCCCTGGTCGTCGCCGACCGGGCCGCCGACCTGCGCGAGGGCGCCGTCCTGGCCGCCGACACCATCGACAGCGGCGCGGCCCGCGCGGCGCTTGCCCGGCTGGTCGAGGTCAGCCACGTCCCCGTCGAGGAAGCCCAGCCGTGACCGACGTCCTCGCCCGCATCGCCGCCTACAAGCGGGAGGAGGTCGCCGCCCGCAAGGCCGCGCGTTCGCAGGACGCCGTCGAGGCCGCGGCCCGCGACGCCTCTCCGCCCCGCGGCTTCCGCGAGGCCCTGCAGCTTCGCTTCGACGAAACCGGCCGCCCCGCCCTGATCGCCGAGATCAAGAAGGCCAGTCCCTCCAGGGGCCTGATCCGCGCCGACTTCGATCCCCCGGCGCTGGCCCGCGCCTATGAGCGCGGTGGCGCCGCCTGCCTTTCGGTGCTGACCGACGGACCCAGCTTCCATGGCGACGACGCCTTCCTCGGTCAGGCCCGGCAGGCCACCGCCCTGCC
>JAEZIH010000124.1 GCA_023416055.1 Pseudomonadota bacterium
AGCGGTTGTCGGTCAGCCGCCTGCGCCAGACCTGCCACGCGCCCCAGAAGCCGAGGGCGATCATCAGCAGGCCGAGGCCGACCATGATGCGGAAGGCGAAGAAGACGAGGAAGACCGGCGGCTGATCCTCGGGCGGCACGCGGTCGAGGCCCTGCACCACCTCGTCGGGCGGGGCGACGATGATCCCGGCGCCGGGCACGGCCAGTTCATAGTGATTGGACTGGGTCGCCCTGTCGGGCACGGCGAACAGGACCAGCGGGTGGTTGGCCTTGCTCTCCCAGTAGGACTCGATGGCGGCCAGCTTCATCGGCTGGTGCTCCTTGGCCACCTCGCCGGACCAGTGGCCGACCAGCAGCTGCAGCGGGGCGACGACGGCGAGCAGGCCGACGGCCATGGTCAGGGCGATGCGGCTTTCCGGGTGGTCGGGCCGGCGGAGCAGCTGCCAGGCCGACGCCGCGCCCACCACCAGGGCGGTGGTCAGGAAGGCGGCCAGCAGCATATGGGCGAGGCGAGAGGGGAAGCTGGGGTTGAAGATGACCTCGACGAAGCTGGTCGCCACGAAGCGGCCGTCGGGCAGGATATCGAAGCCCTGCGGCGTCTGCATCCAGCTGTTGGCGGACAGGATCCAGAAGGCCGAGATGGTGGTGCCTATGGCCACCAGGCAGGTGGCGAGGAAGTGCAGCCGCGGTCCGACCTTCTTCCAGCCGAACAGCATGACCCCGAGGAAGGAGGCTTCGAGGAAGAAGGCGGTCAGCACCTCATAGGCCAGCAGCGGGCCGATGACCCCGCCGGTGAGGCGGATGAACTCGGACCAGTTGGTGCCGAACTGGTAGCTGAGCACGATGCCGGAGACGACGCCCATGCCGAAGCTGATGGCGAAGACCTTCACCCAGAACAGGTAGAGGGTCTTGAAGGCCTCGCGCCTGGTCCAGAGCCACAGGCCCTCGAGGACGGCGAGGAAGGCGGCCAGACCGATGGTGAAGGCCGGAAACAGGATGTGGAAGGCGATCGTGAACGCGAACTGCATCCGCGACAGGATCAGGGCGTCGTATTCCACGGGCGCGCGTCCTCGGCTGGACTGACGCCCCTACAATGCACCGATGCGGCGGAAGGCTCCACCGTACGCCGCGTCGCGCGGCGGAAGGTCGCGAAGCGTGGCCGTCAGGCGGCCGGCAGCTCGACCCAGAAGGCGGCGCCTTCGCCCGGTCGGGAGACGACGCCGATGGAGCCGCCCTGCAGCTCGACCAGCCGCTTGGCCAGGGCCAGGCCGATGCCGTGGCCCTCGACGGTCGAGCGTTCGAGGCCGAGACGGTTGAAGGGCTCGAACAGCTGGGCCTGCTTCTCGGCGGTCAGGCCGGGGCCCTGGTCGATCACCTCGATGCGGACGCCGTCGTAGACCTTGCAGGCGCGGAAGACGACGACCCCGCCCTCGCCGCCGTACTTGACCGCGTTCGAGGCGAGGTTGGCGACCACCTGGGTGAGGCGCTGGGAATCGGCCAGGGCGACCAGGCCGTCGCCCTCGGCGACGACGTGGATGCGGATGTCCTGGGCCTCGGGGCGCAGGGCGGTGGCGCGGCGGACGTCCTCCAGCACACCCGGCACGTCGGTCGGGCGCAGCTCGACCTTCACGGCGCCCGACTCGGCGCGGGCGACGTCCAGCAGGTCGTGGGCCAGGGCCTCGACCTGGCGGGCCGTCTTGACCAGCATCTCGGCCATCTCGGCCTGGGTCTGGTTGACCGGACCCAGCTGGCCGGTCTTCCACAGCTCGCCGATGCCGATGACGCCGCCGACGGGGCTCTTGATCTCATGGGCGACGTTGGCGAGCAGGCGCGACTTGGCGGCCGAGGCGCGTTCGGCGCGAACCTGGCCGGCCTTGGCGCGGTCGGACAGGCGGTCGCGCTCCTCCAGCAGGGAGGCGACCAGCAGCACCGGCATGCAGCCCAGCAGCACCATCAGCTGGGCCAGAAGGGCCTGATCGGCGAGGTCCGGGCCGGCCGAGCGGAACGGGCCCATGCCGAGCATGGAGCCGCCCACCGCGGCGAGGGCGACGATGACGAGTGCGGTCGAGACCCCGAGCACGCGGAAGCGGGCCGCGATCAGGATCAGCACCGGGATGACGACGAAGCCGATCTGGATGTGCGACTGGAAGAAGACGACGACGCAGACGGCGATCAGCAGGGCCAGAAGGCCGGCAGCCTCGGCGGCGCGCACCGGATTGCGCAGGCCGACGAGGTGGCGCCGCGTCAGCGACAGGGCGAAGGAGCCGATGACGGCGATGCCGAGCGCGTGGCCGAACCACCAGGTCTGGAAGCCTTCCAGCGGATCGGCGCCGTTGATCAGGTACAGGGCCCCGGCGCTGATCGCCGCCGCCGGCAGGGGCGCAACCACGGCCGCGCTCAACAGGAAGCGGCAGGCTCCATCGACGGTGGCGAGATTGAGCGTTGGCGCGAAGCGGCGGGCCAGCAGCACCGCGCCCGCGATCTCGATCATGTTGGTGACCGTGAACAGGGCGGTCAGCCCGTAGGAGTTGCCCGCCAGCAGCTCGCCCGCCGCGATGCCCGTGGCCAGAAGCGCACCGAAGCAGACGTCGTACAGCGGCCCACGGGCGTTCCTGAGCCAGACGGCGACGCCGACGCCCCCAGCGCCCCACAGGGCGGCGACGAGCCCGGCTGTACGGGCGAACTGGATGGCCGCGACGACCATGACCAGCACCGCCACGGCGGTGAAGATCGGCGCCAGCGGCTCCCGGAAGAAGGCCATGGCGCTGTTGACCGGGACCGGGGGCGCGGCGCGCGCGGACGCGACCGCCTCGGGGGCGGCTGCCGGCTTGGACGGGTCGAGCGCGCGGCTCATGAGCATGGAGGATCCGGGGAGCGGGCCTTGTCTTGCGGTTTCCCTAGCCCCCCGCTTCCTAATATCCCCTGAAGGTCAGGCGCTTTCGGCCAGCACCTGACTGAAGGCGCGCACCGCCGCGGCGGGCCCTTCAGGGTGGTTCCAGACGGCGCCGCTGACCGCCACGAAGTCGGCCCCGGCCCGCGCCAGGTCACCGGCGTTATCGGGCGTGATCCCGCCGATGGCCACGCAGGGAACCTCGACCGTCTCCTGCCAGATGGTCAGGATGTCGGGGTCCGGCCGATGCGTCGTCTCCTTGGTCGTGGTCGGGAAGAAGGCGCCGAAGGCGACGTAGTCCGCGCCCGCCTCGGCCGCGTCCATGGCGAGGTCGCGGCTGTCGTGGCAGGTGACGCCGATCATGGCGTCCGGTCCCAGCGTCCGCCGCGCCTCGGCGTAGGAAGCGTCCGACTGGCCGATGTGAACTCCGTCGCAGCCGGAGCGCCGCGCCAGGTCGGGGCGGTCGTTGAGCAGGACGGCCACGCCGCGGGCGCGGGCGATCGGGGCCAGGGTCTCCACCGCCGACAGTATCGCCGCGTCGTCGGCGGGCTTGAGCCGGATCTGCAAGGCGGCGACGTCGCCGGCCGCCAGGGCGGCGTCGAGTTGTTGCGCAAAGGCGGCGAGGTCGTCGATCACCGGCGGGGTGATCAAGTAGAGGCGGCAGGGCGGACGGGGCGGGACGACAGGTTCTCTGGCCATGATCGGGAAGTGCGGCCGCGGCGAGCCGGGGTCAATCGCCTCCGTATAAATGCGGAATGCGAACGACTTGCATTCGCCCCAATCCCGTGGCTATAGCGAACCATTCGCAATCGCATCGGGTTCGCCTCGTGTACGTCTGCAACTGCAACGGTCTGCGCCAGCGCGACGTCGCCGCCGCCATCGAGGCGGGCGCGACGCGGCCGAAG
>JAEZIH010000079.1 GCA_023416055.1 Pseudomonadota bacterium
CGAAGTCGGCGTCCTTGTTGCCGGCGTTGACCACGACATAGAGGCCGTCGTGGTCCGGCTTGCCGGCCATCAGGTCGTCCATGATGCCGCCCTCGGCGTTCAGCAGCAGGCTGTACTTCTGCTTGCCCGCCTTGAGGATCGCATAGTCGCCCGGCACGAAGCGCTCGAATTGGGCGATCGCGTCCTCGCCGGTGATCTTGCACTGGCCCATGTGCGACACGTCGAACAGGCCGGCGTGTTCGCGGGTCCAGCGGTGCTCGGCGAGCACCCCTTCGTACTGCACCGGCATGTCGTAGCCGCCGAAGCCTACCATGCGGGCGCCCAGGGCCCGGTGCGCGGCGTTGAGGGGCGTGGTCTTCAGGGTCTCGTCGGTCATGGTCAGACTTTCACGGTCGCGTCTTGTAGCGGAAGGCTCCGCCGTCCTCGCGCCCCCGCTGTCCTGAAGCCTGAGAGATTCCGCGTCGGACGAGTCCGGCGCTTGCTCCGTCGGCGCGCTCCATGGAGCGACTTTCCAGCGTCCTCATGCTTCGCGGTCCGTTTGCCTGAGCGTTTCCGGGGCGGTTGCGCCTTCGGCTCCGAGGCCGCCTAAACGGCCCCGATCTCTCCCGCGAGAGCGCCGCGACCTAGCCCTCGACTCAGGGGTCAAGTCAAGCGGCGCTGAGCGGTTCGCCCCGGCTATCCGGACCCAACGTCGCGCCGACACGTTCTGCGACAAGCGTCGCCGTGACGCCTCCAGAGGAGATTCGCAGTGCTGCCCTTCCTCCCGCCTGACTGGCCGGGCATCTTCACCCTTGAGACGCCCCTGGCCGAGTTGCTGGCGCGCGGCAGCGTACTCTATCTCGGAGTGCTGGTGCTGATGCGGGTGATGCCACGCCGATCGGGTGGCGAACTGGCGCGGATGGACCTGGTGTTCGTGCTGCTGATCGCGGAGGCGGCCACGCATGGCTTCGGCGACTACACGTCCGTGACCGACGCCTTCGTGGTCATCATCACCCTGATGGCGTGGGACTACCTGATCAATGTTCTGAGCTACCGCTTCCCCGCCTTCGAAAGGCTGATAGCGGCGCGCGCAGTACAGGTGGTCAGGGACGGCCGTCTGCTCCGACGCAACATGCGCCGTGAGTTCCTCACCGAGGACGAACTGATGGGCTTTCTCCGCCGCGAGGGGATCGAGGATCTGAGCGTGGTAAAAAGCGTCTGCGTGGAAAGCGAGGGGCGGCTCTCCGTCGTGCGCGCGTGACGATCACCTGAGCCCGGCATAGGCCTCCACCTCCGCCAGCCGCGCCGCCTTCTCCGCCTCGCCGAGGAACGACCCCTCGAAGCTGTTGCGCGCCATCTGCGTCACCTGCTCGCGCGTCAGCCCCACCGCCTCGGCCAGACGGCGATAGTTGTCGTTCACATAGCCGCCGAAATAGGCCGGATCGTCCGAGTTCAGGGTGACGTGCAGCCCCCGCCGCAGCATTTCAGGGACCGGGTGGTCCTTCAGGTCCTTCACAACGCAAAGCTTCAGGTTCGACAGCGGGCACACCGTCAGCGTCATCTGCGACGCCGCCAGCCGCTCGATTAGCGTCTCGTCCTCCATCGAGCGGTTGCCGTGGTCCATGCGGTCGATGTGCAGCAGGTCCAGCGCCTCGCGCACATACTCCGGCGGGCCTTCCTCGCCGGCATGGGCGCACAGCTTCAGCCCCATCTCCCGGGCGCGGGCGAAGACGCGCTCGAACTTCGACGGCGGGTGACCCACCTCCGAGGAGTCCAGGCCCACCCCCACGATGCGGTCCAGCCATGGCTCCGCCTGGTGCAGCGCATCGAAGGCGGCGTGCTCGTCGAGGTGCCGCAGGAAGCAGAGGATCAGCTTCGAGGTGACGCCGAGCTCCCGCTCGGCCCGCGCCATCCCCGCCAGCAGCCCCTCGGCGACCACGCCAAAGGGGATGCCCCGGTCGGTGTGGGTCTGCGGATCGAAGAAGATCTCGGCGTGACGCACATTGTCCGCCGCGGCCCTGCGGAAATAGGCCATGGCCAGGTCGTGGAAATCCTCCTCCGTGCGCAGCACGTCGGCCCCGGCGTAGTAGATGTCGAGGAAGTCCTGGAGGTTCGAGAAGTCATAGGCCGCCCGCACCGCCTCGACGCTGTCGAACGGGATCGCCACCCGGTTGCGGCGGGCGAACTCGAACATCTGCTCCGGCTCCAGCGAGCCCTCGATGTGCAGGTGCAGCTCGGCCTTGGGCAGGCCTGAGATATAGGCGTCGAGCGACATGGCGGTCCTCCTTCGGCGGAAGGATAGCCTACATCCGCTCCGGCGTGTCGATGCCCAGCAGGTCGAGGGCGATGACCAGCTGGTCCAGCGTCGCCCTCGCCAGCGCCAGGCGCGAGCCGCGGCTGGCCTCGTCTGGCGCCGCCAGCACCGGGCAGGCGGCGTAGAATTTCGAGAACGACTGCGCCAGCCGATAGGCATGCTCGGCCACCACGTGCGGCATGCGCTTGTCGTAGGCCTCGGCCGCCGCCTGCGAGAAGGCGTCCAGCGTCAGGGCTAGGTCGCGCTCCGCCGGCTCGCCCACGGCGATCGCGCCGGGCTCCGTGCCCTGTCCGGCCGCCTTGCGCAGCAGGGATTTGATCCGCACCGCCTGGTACAGCAGATAGGGCCCCGTCTTGCCCTCGAAGCTCATGAAGCGGTCGAGGTCGAAGACGTAGCTGGTCGTCCGGCTGTTCGACAGGTCGGCGAACTTCAGCGCCGCCACCGCCACCTTGTGGGCGATGTCCTCGAACTCGGCCTCCGGCAGGTCCTCGCCCAGCCTGGCCTCGCGCAGCCGCTCGCGCGCCTTGTCCTTCGCCATGGAGATCAGGTCGTGCAGCTTCAGCACGCCGCCGGCGCGGGTCTTGAACGGCTTGCCGTCCGGCCCGTTCATGGTGCCGAATCCGAGGTGCTCCAGCGACCCCTCGGCGGCGTAGCCGGCCAGGTAGCTGGCCCGGAACACCTGCTCGAAATGCTCCGCCTGCCGCTCATCGACGACGTAGAGGATCAGATCGGGATCGAGGCTCTTCCGTCGGTCGAGGATCGTGGCCAGGTCGGTCGTGCCGTACATGGCCGAGCCTTCCGACGAGATGACCAGCAGCGGCGGCGGGGAGGGGGCTTCGACCACCGAGCCGTCGGCCAGCTTCTTCTTGCGCGTCTCGCCTGGGCGGGCGACGTGCACCACCCGCGCGCCCTCGTCCTCAACCAGCAGGCCGGTCG
>JAEZIH010000101.1 GCA_023416055.1 Pseudomonadota bacterium
GAGCGCATCAAGAAGGACATCGGCACCGCCCGCATCCCCGCCGACGGCGAGGGCCTGTCGATCGACGTCAAGGGCCGCGACCTGATGCAGGGCGTGCCGCGCGAGGTGCGCATCTCCGAGCGCCAGGCCGCCGAGGCCCTGGCCGAGCCGGTCACCCAGATCGTCGAGGCGGTGAAGGTCGCCCTCGAGGCCACCCCGCCGGAATTGGCCGCCGACATCGCCGACAAGGGCATCATGCTCACCGGCGGCGGCGCCCTGCTGCGCGGCCTCGACGCCGAGATCCGCGACCACACCGGCCTGCCGGTGTCGGTGGCTGACGATCCGCTGTCGTGCGTGGCCATCGGCTGCGGCCGCGTGCTCGAGCATCCGCGCTGGATGAAGGGCGTCCTCGACTCGGCCCTCTAGGCCGTTCCCGGGCGCCTCAAATCCCTGTCATCCGGGCGTCAAACGGGTGACGGCGGTTTCCAACCGGCCCGGATTTTGCGATAGGCTCGACAGATCGGCGGGGGGCGTCCCGCTGATTCCCACTTTCTGAGGAAGGCGCGCCGTGGCGTTTCGCGACGGACCGTTCGAGAACATCAAGGTGCCGCTGGTCTGGACCGCGGCCGTGGCCGTCGTCGTCGCGGCGATCGGCTGCGTTCTCCTGCTGGTCAGCGACGCCCGCGCCCGCACCTCCCCATACCAGCCGGTCCGCGCCGGGGTGGAGACCGTGGCGGGACCCGTCGGCGGCGTCTTCGCCGCGCCGGTCCGCTGGTTCGGGCACGCCTCCGACTACATCGGCGGCTATTTCTTCGCCGTTTCCGAAAACCGCCGCCTCAAGCGCGAACTCGCCGAGCTGCAGCCGTGGCGCGACCAGGCCATCGCCCTGAAGAACGTCAACGCCCGCTACGAGGCCATGCTCGGCATCCGGCCCGAACCGCCGGTGGCCATGCTGACGGCGCGTTCGATCACCGACACGCGGGGCCCGTTCTCGCGCGCCCGCCTGCTGGACGTCGGCTCGGCCCGGGGCGCCAAGGTCGGCAACCCGGTCATCAACGAACACGGCCTGGTCGGCCGTGTCGTCGGCGTCTCGCCCAACGTCAGCCGCATGCTGCTGCTCACCGACGTGGCCAGCCGCACGCCTGTGCTGATCGACCGCACCGACGCCCGCGCCCTGCTGACCGGCGACGGCTCCGGCAATCCGCGGCTGGAGTTCGTGCGCGGCGTGGGCTCCGTCCAGGTCGGCGACCGCATCCTGTCCTCGGGCGACGGCGGCGGCTTGCCGCGCGGCGTGCCGATCGGCGTGGCCGCCAAGGGCATCGACGGCTCCTGGCGGGTCAAGCTGTTCAGCGACCGCGGCGCCATCGACTACGTCAAGGTGCTCAGGTTCGAGGACTTCGGCCAGCTGGTCGACCCCGAGGCGCTCAACGCCCCGCCGCTGGCAGGGCTCGACACCCTTCCTGACGCGACTCCGGCCCAGGCGGCGGCGGCCCGGGATGCTGCGGCCCGCCGCGAGGCGGCCCGCCAGGAAGCCGCCGCCCGTGCAGCGGGAGGCGCCGAATGAGACGCCCCGTCGCGGTCCGCGTCGTCGGGCCGATGCAGTGGATCGTCTACCCGGCCCTGATCGCCATCGCCGCGACCATCATCCTGCAGACCCCGGTCGAACTGTTCGGCCTGCATCTGCCGGAGCCGGTCATTCCCATGGTGCTGGCCTTCGCCTGGCCGCTGATCCGGCCGTCGGTGCTGGGCCCGATCGCCCTGACCGGCCTCGGCCTGCTGCTTGACATTCTCACCTACGGCCCCCTCGGCCTGTGGGGGCTGACCTTCCTGGCGGTCTACAGCGTGGTCCTCGCCTCGCGCAGCTTCCTGGCGGGGCAGGAGACGGCGGTCCTGTTCGTCTGGTACGCTGCCTGCTGCCTGTTGGCCTTCGTCCTCGCCTATATCGTCATGGCCGTCATCGCCCCGACGCCGGCCAGCCTGATCTCGGTCTTCCTCCAGCTGCTCCCGACCCTCCTCCTGTTCCCCTTCGCGCATCGCCTGATCGAGCGCTTCGAGGACGGCGACGTGAGGTTCCGATGATCCGCCTTCGCCAGCCCCACCCGGGCCAGGTCGAGCCGCGTTCGCGGACGAAGTGCTGTGAAGCTCCCGCCGGGAGCGCAGCAGGATGAGTTCGGAACCCTCCATCTTCTTCTCCGACACCAATGAGCGGCAGGGATCCTTCCTGCGCCGCACCTTCGTGCTGGGCGGACTGACCGCGGTCGGCGGCGTCGCCCTGACGGGGCGCCTGGCCCAGCTCCAGGTGGTGCAGGCCGGGGAGTACGCGACCCTCGCCACGAACAACCAGTTCAACTTCCGCCTGGTCCCGCCGCCCCGCGGGCGCGTCCTCGACCGCAACGGCGTCGTCATCGCCGGCAACCGGCCCAGCTTCCGCGTCCTCATCGTGCGCGACGAGACCAAGGACCTCGACCAGACCCTCGACCTGCTCGGCCGCCTGCTGCCCGACACGGTGGAACGCCGGCGCTCGATCATCCGTGACGTCAACGCGGCCCCGCGCTTCTCGCCCGTGCCGGTCAAGTCCGACCTGACCTGGGAGGAGTTCGCCAAGGTGAACCTCTACGCCAACGAGCTTCCCGGCGTGATGGCGGACATGAACGAGGCGCGCTTCTACCCCTTCGGCGGCGCCTTCGCCCACGTCATCGGGTACGTCGCCAAGCCCAACGATCGCGACATCAAGGCCATCCGGGATCGCGGCGAGAAGGTGCCGGAGATCCTCTACAATCCGGGCTTCCGCATCGGACGCCAGGGCGTCGAGAAGGCTCTCGACCTGGACCTTCGCGGCGAGGCGGGCGGCGTTCGCGTGGAGGTGGACGCCCGCGGCCGGGTCGTGGCCGAGGACGTCGGCGGATCGCGCCCGGCCGTGCCGGGCAAGGACGTCGTCCTGACCCTGGATACCGACATCCAGAACCGCGCGCTGGAGGTGTTCGGCGAGGAGGCCGGCAGCTGCGTCGTCATGGACGTGCGCAACGGCGACATCCTGGCCATGGTCTCGGCGCCCTCGTTCGACCCCAACCTGTTCGTCAGCGGCGTTCCCACCCGTATCTACCGGGCCTGGGCGGACTACGAGCGCCGGCCGCTGCTCGACAAGGCCATCACCGGGGTCTTCGCGCCGGGCTCGACCTTCAAGCCGGTGACCGGCCTGGCGGCCCTGGTCCGCGGAGCCAACCCGGATCGCCGCATCACCTGCACCGGGGGCTTCTACCTGGGACGCCGCTTCGCCTGCCACGCCACCCACGGCCCGCAGGACATGCGCGACGCCATCAAGAACTCCTGCAACGTCTATTTCATGACCCTGGCGGTCGAGATGGGGCCGGACGCCATCGCGGAGGTGGCGCGGACCATGGGGTTCGGCCAGACCTTCGACATCGGCATCGACGGCCAGAAGCCGGGCCTCGTCCCCGACCGCGAGTGGCGACGCCGCAACCCCGTCCGGGGCGACGGCCGCTGGTATCCCGGCGAGACCCCCAGCTACGGCATCGGCCAGGGCGCCCTGACGGTGAATGCGCTCCAACTGGCGGTCTACACCTCGCGGCTGGCCAACGGGCGCAAGGCGGTGATGCCGCGCCTGATCAAGTCAGTCGGCGGGGTTGAGCGGCCGCCGTCCGGCGAGGTGCGCGACCTGCCGTACGCCCCCGAGCTGCTGGCGGTCCTGCGGGACGGGATGAACCGGGTGACGGACGTCGGCGGCACCGGCTTCCGCAACAGCCAGCTGGGCCTGGGCGCCGTCCGCATGGCGGGCAAGACCGGCACCGCCCAGGCGCGCAACTACGGCTCGGGGTCCCGCAAGGGCGCCGGCCGTCCCTGGCGCGAGAAGGACCACAACCTCTTCATCGCCTATGCGCCGATCGACGCGCCGCGCTACGCCGTCTCCGTCATCGTCCAGCACGGCGGCATGGGCGGCGGCACGGCCGGCGCGCCTCGCGCGCGGGAAGTGATGAAGGTCGCCCTGCTCAAGGACCCCGAGATCCGGCAGCGCATCGAGCAGGCGGGCTTCGCCGAGACCGAGGATCCGGGCTCCCATGACGCGGACGCCCTTGCGACCGGAGCGCCGGCCGGAGGCCCCCAATGACAGCTTCCGCCCTGACCCGTCCCGGCGAGCGCGACCGCATCTCGACCAAGATCACCGAGCTGGACTGGCGCGTCGTCGGCCTGCTGTGCGTCATCGCCGGCGTCGGCGGGGCGATGCAGTACTCGATCGCCGGCGGCCACTGGCAGCCGTGGGCGGCCGATCACCTGATCCGTTTCGGCGTCCTGCTGGCGGCCATGCTGGGCATGGCTCTGGTGCATCCGAAGTGGTGGTTCCGCGCCGCCTACCCCCTGTACGGCCTCGTGCTCGTCCTTGTGTTGATGATCGAGTTCACCCCGCTGGGCTACACCGCCGGCGGCGCCCGCAACTGGCTGAACCTCGGCGTCATACGCATCCAGCCGGCCGAGTTCATGAAGCTGGGCCTCGTCCTTGCTCTGGCCCGCTGGTACCACAACCACTCGGCCCAGGACGCGCGCTGGTCGTGGAAGCTGCTGATCCCGGCGGGAATGATCGGCGTGCCCTTCCTCCTCGTGGCCAAGCAGCCCGACCTCGGCTCGGCCATGATCATCGGCCTGACCGGCGCGGCGGTGATGTTCGTCGCGGGTCTCAGCTGGCGGGTCATCGCGGCCGCCGGGGCCGCAGCGGTCGCGCTCGTTCCGCCCTTCGTCATGTTCGGGATGCACGATTACCAGCGCAACCGGGTGCTCACCTTCCTCAATCCGGAGTCCGACCCGACCGGCACGGGCTACAACATCATCCAGTCCAAGATCGCCCTCGGCTCGGGCGGCGTGCTCGGCAAGGGCTACGGCCTCGGCAGCCAGAGCCAGCTCGAGTTCCTGCCCGAGCGGCACACGGATTTCATCTTCTCGACCCTGGCCGAGGAGTTCGGCTTCCTGGGCTCCTTCACGGTCCTCGCCTGCTACGTGGCGCTCATCCTCATCGCCCTGCGCATCGCCTCCCTGGCCCACAGCCATTTCGGCCGGGTCGCCGCGGCCGGGATGACCGCCTTCTTCGCCCTGTTCGTGCTCATCAACGGGGCCATGGTCATGGGTCTGGCCCCGGTCGTCGGCGTGCCCATGCCGCTGCTTTCCTACGGCGGCTCGTCGATGATGACGGTGATGATCGGCTTCGGCCTGATCCTCTCGACGCGAGTGCACCGCTACGCCGAGCTGCCCAAGGGCCACGGCCTGTTCTGATCGGCGGTTTCGCGCGTTAGGGTCGGGCATGACCGACGCCAAGGCCGATTCCGAACTCCCGAAATTCGTCCCCGACTGGGGCGACGATCCCTGTCCCCAGCCCATGCTGCCGACGGCGAGCCCCGAGCAGGCCGCGGCCCTGACCGCCGGCGTCCGCATGCGCGAGAACCCGGCCGAGTGGGCCTTCGTCCGCCTGTCCAAGCTGATCGAGGATTTCGAAAAGGGCCTAGACCGCGACGAGGAGATCGCCGCCCACCTGGTCGGCGGCCCCGGCGACGCGACCATGCTGATAGAGGACGTCGGCTTCTGGGGCCCGGACTTCATCCTCTTCACCGGCAAGAACGCCGACGGCCGTCCGGTCCGGCTGATCCAGCACTACGCCCAGATCAACGTCCTGCTCAACGCCCGCAAGAAGCCCGAGGAACGCGAGGCCCGTCGCATCGGCTTCCAGCTCTCGGAGCTGGTCGAGAAGACGAACCCGAAGTGAGGCAGCAGGCATCGGGCAGCAGGCATCAGGGGCGTTCGAGCTTGATGCCCCCGCCCGCGATCTGACCCTGCTGCCTGCTGCCTGCTGCCTGCTGCCTGCTGCCTAAAGCGAAGCCGCCCAGTCCGTCGCCCGCACCAGGCTGTCCACGATGCCCGGCTCGGTCGAGGCGTGGCCGGCGTCCTTGATGACGTCCAGCTTCGCTTCCGGCCATGCGCGGTGCAGCGCCCAGGCGCCTGACATCGGCGTGACCACGTCGAACCGGCCCTGGGCGATCCAGCACGGGATGTGGCGGATACGGCCGATGTTCTTCAGCAGCCAGCCTTCCTCAGGGAAGAAGCCGCCGTTGGTGAAGTACCAGTTCTCGATCCGGGCGAAGGCCACGGCGAACTCCGGCTCCGCGAATTTATCGGGCCGGGCGTCGGGGCCGGCCACGCTGACCGTCTCGCCCTCCCAGCTCGACCAGGCCACGGCGCACCGCTCGCGCTCCGCCCGGTCCTCGCCGATCAGCCGCTTGTAATAGGCGCCCATCAGGTCGTGTCGCTCGTCCTCCGGGATGGGGGCGACAAACCGCTCCCAGGCGTCGGGGAACAGGTTGGAGGCCCCGTCCTGATAGAACCAGTGCAGTTCCGGCCGGGTCAGCAGGAAGATGCCGCGCAGCACCAGCGCCCGCACCCGCTCGGGATGGGTGATGGCGTAGGCCATCGACAGGGTCGATCCCCAGCTGCCGCCGAACACCACCCACTTGTCCACGCCCAGCAGCTCGCGCAGCCGCTCGATGTCCTCGATCAGCGTCCAGGTGGTGTTGTCCTCCAGCGAGGCGTTCGGCCGGCTGTTGCCGCAGCCGCGCTGGTCGAACAGGACGATGCGGTATTTGGCCGGATCGAAATAGCGGCGCATGCCCGGATTGACCGCCCCGCCGGGCCCGCCGTGCAGGACCACCACCGGCACGCCCTGCGGATTGCCGCATTCCTCGTACCAGATCTCGTGCGCCCCGCCGGTCGGCATGTAGCCGCTGGCGTAGGGCTCGATCTCGGGGAACAGCTCGCGGCGGGTCGTCTCGGGCGCGGGGAAGGCCATACGGCTACTCGGTCTCTCTAAGCGATCAGGCGGGGGAGCGGGTCCGCAATGCGGCAAGGGCGATCAGAAGCCAAGCGGCGATCATCAGCACGCCGCCGATCGGGGCGACGGCCCCCATGACGCGCAGGCCTGCGAGGCCGACCGTCGACAGGGCGAGGGCGAAGATCAGGCCGCCCGCCGAACCGACCCAGCCGGCCGCCTCGACCAGCCGCCCGCGGGCGGGCCACAGGGCGCAGACGAGGGCCAGCAGGGCGTGCGCCAGCTGGTAATGGGCGCCCGTGGTCAGCAGCTGCCTCACCTGCGGCCCGGCGCCGTGGGCCGCGAAGGCCCCCAGCGCCACGGCCATGGCGCCGTTCAGGGCGGCGAAGGCCGCCAGACTCCGGGTCACGCTCATGCCTCGACGCTAGCCGACAGAATCCCGCCCGTCTGCTATTCGCCGGCCATGACCCCCGCCTGGCGCATGGCTTTGCAGTATGTGTTGCTCTTCGGCGCCACCGGAGTGTCCCTTCCGTTTGCAGGGCTGTGGATGCGCTCGCAAGGGTTGAGCGGGGCCGAGATCGGCGCCCTGCTCGCCGCTCCCATGCTGGCTCGGGTGGCCACCGGGCCCTTGCTCGCCGTCTGGGCCGACGGCTTCCGCTACCGCCGCACCCCGATCGCCCTGCTCGGGTTGGTCATGGCCGCAGGCTACGGCCTCGCCGGCTGGACCGATGCTGGCGGCCTGCGCGCTCTCGGATGGTTCGTCGGCGCCACCGCCATGGCCGCCCTGATCCCGCTCAGCGACGTGCTGACGCTGCGCCTCGCAGGCCGGCTCGGCTTCAGCTTCTCCCTGCCGCGAGGCGCCGGCTCGGCCGCCTTCGTCCTCACCAACGTCATCATGGGCGCCCTGTTGCTGCGCTGGCCGGCGGATGCGGTGATCATCTGGCTCACCGTCGTCTCGCTGACCTTGGCGATCGTGGCGGCGGTCGCCCTGCCGGCCGAGCCGGTCGGAGAGGGCGCTCCGGCCGCCGGGCTTGACCGTTTCCGCGGCCTCGGCCGGCTGGTCCTCGACCCCGTCTTCATGCTGGCAATCGTCGCCATCGGCCTCGTCCAGGCGGCGCACGCCTTCCAGTACGGCTTCTCGGTCCTGCTGTGGAAAACCCAGGGGATAAGTGAAGCGACCACCGGCGCGCTTTGGGCCTTCGGCGTCGGGGTCGAGATCGCTCTCATGTGGCTGTTCGAGCCGTGGCGTCGCCGCGCCGGCGTCGGGCCGTGGATGCTGCTGACCGTCGGCTCGGCGGCCGCCGTGGTCCGCTGGACCGCCATGGCCTTCGCCCCGCCGCTATGGCTGCTATGGCCGCTCCAGGCCCTCCACGCCCTGACCTTCGCGGCCACCTTCCTCGTGGGGGTGCAGATCGTCGAGCGCCTGTCGCCCGCGGACAGCCACACCGCCGCCCAGACGCTCAGCTCGGTGCTTTCCGCCGGCCTGCTGATCGGCCTGGCCACGGCCGCCTCCGGGCCGCTGTACGACCGCTTCGGCGCCGGCGGCTACTGGGCCATGGCGGCCATGGCTCTCGCGGGCCTGCTCGCCGCCGTCCCGCTCCGGTCGCGGCTGGCCGGCTAGGCGAGGTCGCCGATGGCGGCGTCCAGCAGCATGAAGGCCCGGCCGCCGTCCGAGGTCAGCCGACCCAGCACGCCGGGGCTGTCGCCCGCCGCCGCCCGCGTCGCCAGATCCCGCGAGAAGGCCCGCACATAGGCTTCCGCATCGGCGCGCAGGTCGCTGTCGGTCAGCACCCGCCGCGACACGCTGCGCACCGCCGCCGGCGCCACACGGCGCACGATCTGCCGCGCCCGGTCCGGGTCTCCGGCGCTGACGGCCTGCGACGCCTCCTCGACGCGCGAGCGCGGCAGCAGGGCGTTCGGGTCCACGCCCATGCGCCGGATGGCGGCGGTGATCCGTTCGCCCAGCGCCTCGGCGTCCGGGGCCGGCATCATCGGGGTGTCCAGGTCCAGCGGCGGCTCGCCAGGCCCGTCGTCGACCAGGTCGTTCCAGCCCAGACGGTCCTTCTCCGGCTGGCTGGCGGCGGGCGCCCCGCCCATCGGCTCCAGCTTCAGCCGTCCGCGCAGGCCGAAGCCGCGGGAGTCCTCATTGCGCTCGGGACGACCGACGCGGGGCGAGTCCGGCTCGGGCCCCGGCTCGCGGCGGCGCGGGACGCCCCCGGTGTCGCCCGACACCACGCCCATCAGGCGCACCGCCTCGGTCAGCATGTCGTAGTTGCGGCGCACCCGCTCCTGGAAGCCGGCGTCCAGCGCCTCCGTGTCGGCGGCCGCCTTCTGCGAGGCGGCGGACAG
Source organism: Pseudomonadota bacterium (assembly GCA_023416055.1). Taxonomy (GTDB): domain Bacteria; phylum Pseudomonadota; class Alphaproteobacteria; order Caulobacterales; family Caulobacteraceae; genus Brevundimonas. The sequence goes on from JAEZIH010000101.1 coordinate 9,152, forward strand.
GGCGGCCAGGCCTTCCTCGACCGTGGCCCGCACCGCCTCCACCCGCTCGCGGGCCTCCTCCGGCAGGCGCGCGGCGCGTTCGTCCAGCTCCCCCATCGCCGTCTCGACGCGGACGAGGGCCGCATTCATCCGTTCGACGGTGGCCTCCAGCTGCTCGACCGCCCGCTGGCCGGCCTCGTCGACCAGGTGGCCGGTCTCGGCGACGATGCGGCGCGCGCTGTCGACGCGGGCGTCGGCGGCCTGGTCGGCCTTCTGGGCCGCCTCGAACAGGGCCTCGCCCAGCCGATCGGCGCGCAGCTGGGCCTGGGCTGCAGCCTCGTCCGCGGCCAGCCGCGAATCCTCGGCGGTGGCCTGCAGGGCGGCCAGCGCCCGGCGCGTCTCCTCCACCAGGGCGTCGCGCGCCTCGGCGGCGAGGGACTCGAACTTGTCCAGCGCCAGCTTGGTGGCGGCGTCGAAGCCGTCGGCCTCGCGCTGGGACATCTCGACGAGGGCGCGGAACTGGTCCGTCGCCGCCTCGACCAGGTCCTTGATGCTCTCGGTCGTCCGCACCGAGGTCTGGCCCAGCTCCTCGGTCACCGCCCTGGTGGCGGACAACTGCTCGGTCAGCTGCGCCCTCTGGCTCTCGACCTGGGCCGAGAAGTCCTCCTGGTCGGTGCGCAGGGCGTAGGCGGCGGTGACCAGCGCGGCGCGCTGCTGGCCGAGTCCTTCCTCGACCGACTGGATCTGTTCGGCGACGCCCGATCCGGCGTTCTCCAGGCGCAGCGTCTGGCGCGCCAGATCGTCGGCCGCGACGCGGGCCGCGTCCTGGGCCTCGCCGGCGGCGGCGGCCAGGTCGGCGGCGCGGGCGGCCAGCGCCGCTTCGGCCTCGCGCAGCTGGGTCTGGGCGAGGTCCGAAGCATCGACCACCATGCGCGACTGGCGCTCCACAGCGTCGATCACCCCGGTCGCCTGGGTGT